>PBTT01000059.1 GCA_002729195.1 Acidiferrobacteraceae bacterium | reverse complement strand
CCCAGAGCTCTAGAACTGGCGTGGTCACACGTTCCGTCCATTCGATTGATTTTGCCGCCGGCAGGGTCTGGCCACCCACCATCGAGCGCGTCAGAGAAGACAGGTCATAGTCATCGAACTTTGGATGGGACAGCAAGAAGTAATACACCGTCGGCACTCCATCCAGGATAGTGGCGCGGTGCTGCTGAATGGCCGACAGGACGGCTTCTTCTTCGAATCTGGGCACAATCACCAGTGTCATGCCGTACATGAAACTGCTGTTAAAGACCACCGATCCGTAGACATGGGGCAATGGCAATGAGTTGACGAGGATATCCCGGGTGGTCCGCACATGCATCAGCGCCGTGCCGTGAGCATTCGTCACAATGTTGCGGTGCGAATGCATGGCGCCTTTGGGATGACCGGTAGTGCCCGATGTGTAGCAGATCGCCGCCAACTCATCGCGCCCGCGCTGTGCCACCGCAAAGGTATCAGCACCTGTATTGAGCCAGTCCTCAAACGACGACGCACCGGTGGCCACCTGCTCACCGAACAACACGACCTCGTTGAGTTCACCACTGCCCTTGAGATCCAGCAGCGGCTCGGCCTTGTCGGCCGAACCGATAACGACCTTGGCGCCGCTGTCTGCAACGACGTACTTGACTTCATCGGGTGTCAGCATGACGTTGATCGGGTTGATCACTGCACCGGTTTTGGCGATACCATGGTAGCTGACGGCCCATTCCCAGCAGTTGGGAGAATACAACGTCACCCGGTCTCCAGGCCCCACACCGGCTGCCTTCAGACCGTTAGCGATCCGACAGGCCATCGCGTCGATCTGGCTGAAGCTGAACTGTTTGTCTTCAATAATCAGCGCGGTCTTATCGCCGTATAGGTGCGCGCTGAGACGGGAAATATCGCCCACTGTCTGGATCATTTTGATGTTCTCCTCGATCTCTCGGTCGATCGCTATATCTTAGAGTCTTGGTAGCAGAATCAGCCCACTGGCATTGTGTCACGGATCGAAGGCCTGTCTGCCAGGGACTCGGCCCAGTTCACCAGGTTCGGGTGGCCGTCACGCCACTTAAAATCCGGGTTCCAGCGCTCCAGGTGGAGCGCCGCGATCAACGTCATTTGGGCCATGTTAGATAATTCGCCGCCCATCACCGGATGCATTACCTCTTTTTCCCAGGCTTCAATCAGCCTTGTGGCGCGATTACGTTCATGCGCGATCACGCCGGGAGAGCGTTCCTGCTGCGGACGAAATCCTTCTCTGATCCAGACGCTAACTCCATCGGCAAGGCTTCGCGCCATCGCCTCTAATCGGCGGATGTGAAAGCCGTTGTCTCCCTTTGGCGCTTCGAACCGGGGTGCGTTATCCAGATTGTCGAGATAACTGCACACCAGTTGGGATTCCTCCAGGCGAGCACCATCTGCCAGAATTAGGCATGGTACTCGTCCTGATGGATTGATCTCATAATAAGGACTGTTAATAGACCGCGTTTGCGCGACGATCTGTTCAACCTTGTTCTCGAGCCCCTTCTCTAGAACTATGATGCGCGCCAATCGAGCGTAGGGTGAGTTCTGGGTTACATAAAGCCTTAAGTTAGGGTGCGAATCGGACATGGGCCTGCTCTTAGCGAGAAGTAAAATTCATTTTCCTTAACATAATTGACATACGGGAAAGTGCGCATCAGTTGTTTGGTGATGTCTGGGGCGAGGTTACTGGACGGTACTATATGTCGGTAGATTTGATCTCACAATAATCACCGCCAGTTAGGCTTTGCAGTTGAACTGGCGTTAACTTGAACACCGCGTTGGGGGTGCCAGCAGCAGCCCAGATCTGGGTAAAGCGCTCAAGGTCCCTGTCCAGCAGGATAGTGGGGTGCTTGNNGTGNCCAAGCGGNGGCACACCGCCAATAGAAAACCCGGTATTTTTTTTCACGAAAGCAGCATCGGCCTGCCCGATTGCACCACCCAGGAGTGCACCGACTTTTTTTTCATCAACCTGGTTGATTCCCGAAGCGACGATCAGTACAGGTTCGTTATCAGGTCCAGCGAAGACCAATGATTTGGCGATCTGGGCGATGGTACACCCGATAGCTTCAGCGGCTTCGGCGGCACTGCGGGTGGGTTGGTCAAACTCGAGTACGGTGTACTGTGATCCGAGGAGCTCCTGTACCCTAGCCGCCGTGGAATGCTGTACGGGTTTCATAGTTGGCAAATCTCGCACACCCAGTAGGGGGGAAGTCACCTGTGCCTGAGGATATCATTGCGGGTACGATTATTGACCCGGTGCCGGTGGCCCCGGTTAGAACATGAATAAATCCTTGTCGTCAGCACACTCTAAATCAGCTTACCGGCTGGTCGAAACCCGGCTGCAGGAAAAACTGACCTCCGGCAAGACCCGCTGTAACCTGTGTCTGTGGCGTTGTCGGCTCGACCACGGTCAGCGTGGTTTCTGCCAGGCGCACGTCAACCGCAGTGGCGTGCTTTACAACCTATCCTACGGTATTGTCTCGGCGCTGGATGTTGGCGCCATCGAGGATAAGCCGGTACGGCACTTTGCACCGGGTTCAAAGGTTCTCTCTGTGGGCAGCTATGGCTGCAGTTTTCGCTGTGGCGGTTGCCACAACCTTGATATCTCCTGGGGAACCGGGGCGCTGGATGCACTGGCCCGGGGTNAATCACGCGCGGCTTTTGTCAGCCCGCTGGCGTTGGTCGATGTGGCAATTGCGGCTGGGGTCGAAGGTATTGCCTTCACCTACTCCGAACCGGCCGTGTGGCTGGAGTATGTGCTTGACGTGGCCGCGGTAGCTCACGCGCATGATCTTTACACTGTATATGTGAGCAACAGTTTCGTTACTGATGAGGCACTGGCTTTGCTCCAGGGGCGTATCGACGTGTTGTGCTCGGACATTAAGAGTATGGACGATTCCTTCTACCAGGGCATCTGTGCCAAAGCGAGAGCTGCAGAGGTATTACATGCAATCGAACGCGCGCAGCGCCTCGGGCTTCATATCGAGACTCGTACCAACGTTATCCCGGGGTACAACGACGCGCCCGAGAACCTTGCCCGGATCGCCGCTTGGATACACCACCACCTCGGGGCCGCAAGCCCGTGGCATATCACCCGCTTTTATCCAGCGTATCGTATGAGCGCGGTTCCAGCCACGTCGGAGGAAACACTGTGGCGGGCGAGAGATGCTGGNCGTGCACAGGGCCTGCTCAATGTATATGTCTATAGCGATAAAAGTTGTGACTGTGCCTCCGGTAACGCGCCGGTAGCGCAATACCTGCCTGATTGGGCGAGTTTGCACGGGGCTAACAAATGTCCGGCTGACTGCTGTGGTGATGAGGGTATTTTGTTGAAAAAGTACGAGCGCCAGGCCGGGCTGTTAGAGCCCTGAGGGTAGAATATGCGCTTCAGCAGACAGGATCTCGCAGTATGATCAAAGCAGGCGTTATCGGTGGTACCGGCTATACCGGGGTTGAGTTGCTGCGCCTGCTGGGCGGGCACCCCGAGGCAACGCCATGTCTTATCACCTCACGAACAAAGAGCGGCACCCAGGTGGCGGAGCTTTTCCCGAGCCTGCGGGGGTTCGTTGATCTTGCGTTCTGCGATCCCGGTGCGGCGGATTTCAGTGAGTGTGACGTGGTTTTCTCGGCCACTCCCAACGGCATTGCTATGCAGCACGCACCTGGCCTGTTGGAGCAGGATATCCGGTTAGTAGATTTGTCAGCCGACTTTCGCCTCAAGGATCCGGCTGAGTGGTCGCACTGGTACGGTATGGATCACACCTGCCCGGAGCTAATCAGTGAGGCCGTTTACGGTCTGCCCGAGATCAACCGCGACAGCATCCGCAGCGCNCGGCTGGTAGCGAACCCGGGATGCTATCCGACTGCCGTGCAGCTGGGCTTTCTGCCCTTGATCGAACAGGGACTGGCCGATACCAACAACTTGATTGCAGATGCCAAATCTGGCGCCTCGGGCGCAGGCCGGGGTGCGGCAATTGGAACTCTGCTGTGCGAGGCCGGGGACTCCCTGAAAGCGTACGGTGCGTCTGGACACCGGCACCTGCCGGAGATTCGCCAGGGCTTGGCGCTTGCAGCCGGTGCACCGGTGGGCCTCACTTTTGTTCCGCACCTCGCGCCCATGATACGTGGCATCCATGCAACGCTCTATGTACGGCTGAGCGATCCCACCGTGGATCTGACCGCGCTTTTCGAGGAGCGTTATCGGGGTGAGCCATTTATTGATGTCATGCCGGCCGGATCACACCCTGATACCCGTTCCGTGCGCGGCTCAAACCATTTGCGGATTGCCTGTCACCGGCCACAGGGCGGTGAGATGGCGGTGATCCTTGTAGTGGAGGACAACCTGGTTAAGGGGGCAGCCGGCCAGGCGGTGCAAAACATGAACCTGATGTTTGGCCTTGCCGAAACTGCCGGACTCAAAGCGCCGGCATTGACGCCCTGAACTCTTGAATCCGCGTTCTTCGCAGGGTTGTTTAGTGGCTGCACAGGCCGCATATTTGCGCTTATTGGCGTTGTTTCATCCCCAGGCCGCCGGTACTCAGATATGAACGACAGTGCGGGATTGATGCTCACCGACAATGCGGTCAATCGCCTGAACGCAATGATCGAATCCAAGCGTAATCCACACTTGTGTCTGCGCGTCTACGTGCAGGGCGGGGGCTGTTCAGGTTTTCAGTACGGCTTTCAGCTGGAAGAAACCCCTGCTGGTGACGACGTCGAGTTCGAGCGGGCCGGTGTCAAGGTGGTGGTCGACCCCCTCAGTCTGCAGTACCTGTCTGGTGCTGAGGTCGATTTCATCGACGACCTGATGGGCACACGTTTCGTAGTCAACAACCCCAACGCGAACACCACCTGCGGTTGTGGTGCTTCCTTCGGCATTTAAAATCGACTTAAGGCAGGTAGACGGCGCCTAATACGGCTGGCCGGATGGCCTCGGTTACGGCTGGGATGTTGCCGGCCTGGCCGCACAGGCGCCGATGTGCGAGCCAGGCGAATACACAGGCTTCCACCCACTGTGGGGCGATGCCAAGTGCCAGGGTGGTCCGGATCGGTACTTCCTCCAGGTGCGCCTGCAACTGTCGAACCAGTTCACCATTGAGCGCACCGCCGCCGCATAGGTAGAGCGCTGTGGTCTGTGGCGCGTGATCATGCACGGCGTCGGCAATGCTGCCTGCGGTCAGAGCCACCAAGGTTGCCTGTACGTCCAGCGCTGCCTCGCTGCCATCAAGATGTGCCTGCAACCAGTCGAGGTTGAAGTGCTCGAGACCTGTCGATTTCGGCGGTGATGCCTGAAAATACGCATCTGCCAGCAGCCGGTCTAGCAGGGGCCTGATGAGGACACCGCTTGCCGCCCATGTGCCATCTCTATCGAAGGGGCCACTGCGGTGACGTCGGTACCAGTGATCTAGCAAGGTATTGCCCGGGCCGGTATCAAAACCAAACACCTTACCGCTGGGGGACAGATGGGTGATATTAGCGATGCCACCGATGTTAACGATCGCGCGCTCCTCGGTGGTAGAGGAGAAAACCGCCTGGTGGAAAGCCGGTGCAAGTGGCGCACCCTGGCCTCCGAGTGCCAGGTCGCCAGAGCGGAAGTCGGTTACGGTGGTGATGCCGGTTCTGGTCGCGAGCACGGCGCCGCTAGCCAGTTGCACGGTGAATTGTCGTTCGGGACAGTGGCGCACGGTCTGGCCATGGCAACCGATTGCTCTGGGGGGGCGGTCGAGGCCGGTGATCAACTCCAACGCAGCGTCGGCAAAAGCCGCACCAAGGGCCAGGTTGAGTGAGAAGATGTTCTCGAGCCGGTCGTTGTCTCCGGTGGTTACTTCATAGATGCGTTGGCGCAGATTCTCTGTTAGTGGCTGCGAATAGGTGTGGAGCAAGCGGATGCCGGTCCCGTCGATCTCGATCGCGGCTGCGTCGATAGCGTCTGCACTGGTGCCGGACATCAGGCCGACATAAATCTCGCCCATTAGGTAGGCCAGGCCGGAGCGGCGCCGCCGGCGGGCCGGGTCAGGCCCCGGTAAGTTGGTTCAGCCGCTTGGTCCAGGTCGTGGCATGCTTGAGGAAAGCAGTCTTTTCGGCGGCATTGACCGGGGCGGCTCTGGGGGTGCGCACTGTCAGTGGGTTGCGATGCTTGCCATTGACCCGAAACTCGTAGTGCAGGTGCGGACCAGTTGCAAGCCCCGTACTGCCGATGTAGCCGATCACCTGACCCTGATTGACACGCTGACCCTTACGAATGCCTTTGCCATAGCGGGATAGGTGGCCGTAGAGCGTAGAGTAGCGACCACCGTGCTTGAGTATTACAGCCTTGCCGTAACCGCCCTTGCGCCCGGCAAAAATCACCTTGCCGGCGCCGGTGGCCATAACTGGCGTACCTGTGCGGCCCGCGTAGTCCACGCCCCTGTGAGCGCGCCACTTTTTCAACACTGGGTGGAAGCGCTTAAGTGAGTAGCCGGAAGTAATCCGGGTAATCGCGACCGGCGAGCGCAGAAAGACCCCGCGCAGGCTGGTGCCATCGGGCGCAAAGTAGGCGCTGGTCCCGTCTTTACTGGCCTGGCGCACGGCCCGGTAGTGATTGCCCGAAACCACAAACTCGGCGGCGAGAATGGCTCCTTTGCCGGCTTTTTTGCCATCAAGTGATTTTTCCTCAAAGACCACAGAGAAGCGGTCACCCTTGCGAATATCGGTGGCGAAATCAATTTGCCATTGAAAAATCGATGCAAGGCTGTAAGTGAACTGGTCGCTGAGTCCGGCCCGCAGCGCGCTGCGGTAGAGAGAGTCGGTGATCAATCCGGTGATTTCACGTTCGGTAATATCGAATTGCCGCTTGACCGTGTCTATCGAATAGTCGNCACCGGTGGCTTCAACCCGGAGCAGGGTAGTTAAGTTCTGNTGGTACTGNAGAGCAACGAGNTTGTCGTCGCTGATGCGAACTTTGAGGTGCGGGCCGATGCGTAGATTTTTCAGTGCCCGAGCCCCNGGCTTGTTGGCTATGATGATGGCANGACGGGGATCGAGNCNGAGTTGTTTGAAGACTCGCGTCAGCGAATCGCCCTTGCGAATCTCTACTGTCTGCCAGTGTGGTGCNGGCGCTNCTGGTATCNTGGCAGTAAGNGAGTCGCGGGGCGGCNCCAAAGCGACCCGGGCAGTNTCACCGACGGCTGGCNTAGAGGGTCCGGNGGGAACNGNTTNGGTTGNGTGGATTNNCTGNTTGGCCGGNANCGATAGGGCNNCCAGTCCCTGCATGCCTGCTGGTGNCGGCAGTGTCNNCACNCTGGTAGTCGGTGCTTTGCTGATNGGGGGTTCTGCTACCAGCACGCTGGCGATCTGCGCCTTNANCACCGCGGTGTCGTCAGNANNCGGTTGGNNNCGATCGATNGAGGCATCTGGCGCACGGCCGAGCCAGATCGCGACCGCNACNGCAATGAGNATGCTGNCTATCCAGTGGGAGTGGGAGCCAAGGGCCGATGCACGCGCGGCGTAACGCGGCTTTATGACATAACGTAGATCGCGATCAAAAAGGTGTTGGCGCATCCGGGACATGGAAAGAATCCGTGGCTGGCACTTAGGGCGAGAAAACGAGCGCTACTCTACCTTCTCGGATTCACCTAGTCAAAAGGGGGTTCGGAGCTTTAGTTAAAGTAATGCTTGAACTCGGTGTGACTGGGTGCGAATGGTATTGGCCTCCTGGCGAATTACCCGCAAGGCGGTGGTACCTGCCCCTGCGTGGCGCATTGCGCCGATTGTGGACTGCGATGGTGCGGCTTGGGTCAGGTGTAACGATGCGCTAGTGAAAATATGTGGTAGCCGGGTGCAGTGTTGGTCCGGACTGTCACAACTGGTGGGGGCGTAATGCATGGCAACGTCCGGGTGGCGGGGTCGGTTACACTTCGCCGCTGATGAGTACCGCTAGCCTGACCACTGACCCGCGCGATGCCCTGGCGGAGATCCGCCGGGGTGCCGATGAGATTCTGATCGAGTCCGANCTCCTTGATCGTTTAGCTCTGGGCCGGCCGTTGCGGATCAAGGTCGGGTTTGATCCGACNGCGCCAGACTTGCACCTCGGGCACACGGTCGTCATCAACAAGATGCGCCAATTCCAGGAATTAGGTCACCAGGTGGTATTCCTCATCGGNGATTTCACCGGCATGATCGGTGATCCCAGCGGTAAGAATACAACTCGGCCGCCACTNAGCAACCAACAGATCAAAGAAAACGCCGCAACCTACAAGGCGCAGGTTTTTAAGATTCTCGATCCCGANNAAACGGTGGTTGATTTCAACTCGCGCTGGTCGAACGAACTTGGCGCCGAGGGAATGATTCACCTTGCTGCCCGTTACACCGTGGCGCGGATGTTGGAGCGTGATGACTTTTCGACCCGTTACCGGAAGGGTGAGCCCATCGCTATCCATGAGTTGCTCTACCCGCTCATGCAGGGTTACGACTCGGTGGCGCTGAAGACCGACGTCGAGCTTGGCGGCACTGACCAGAAGTTCAATCTGCTGGTGGGGCGTGACCTGCAGAAACAATATGGTCAACCCTCACAAATAGTGCTCACAATGCCACTGCTTGAAGGACTTGATGGGGTGCAGAAGATGTCCAAGTCGCTGGATAACTACGTTGGCATCACCGAGCCCGCCGACGAGATGTTTGGAAAGTTGATGTCGATATCTGATGATTTAATGTGGCGCTATTTCGAGTTGCTGAGTTTCCGTTCGCTGGGTGAGGTCGAAGTATTCCGCCGTTCTGTAAGCGAGGGCGCCAATCCGAGGGATATCAAGTTTGAACTGGCACGGGAGATTGTCGAGCGGTTCCATTCCGCTACGGTGGCGGACAAAGCGCAGCAGACATTCGTGCAGCGTTTCCAGCAAGGCGCACTGCCAGAGGACATTCCAGAAAAGACGATTGATACCAGCGGGCAGGGCATGGCGGCTGGTAATGTCATTAAAGCGGCGGGGTTTGCCAGCAGTACCTCCGAGGCACTGCGCCTGATTGACCAGGGTGCGGTGCGCTTTGATGGGGAGCGCCTCAGCGACCGCAAGAGAATGTTCGATGCTGGTATGAGCGGCGTTCTACAGGTAGGTAAGCGCCGTATCGCTCGGATCACACTCATTTGATTGGCCGGGATGCCGCCCAGGGCTTGGAACCTGCTTTAGGGTAGTTGGTGCCCTGCTGAGCCCGCCAGCGTGTCACGGTACAGGTGGCAAAGGACGTAAAACGGCGAAAAATCGTTGACTGACGGGGCCTGAGGAGTATAATTCCTCGGCTCTTAGGGCGAGCTCTGTCGGGCTCGCCCTCGTTCTTTAACAACTAACAGGCAGATTGTGTGGGCGCTTCTGCGTCCAATTCCATATACCAGTAGTACCGTTTTTCTTGCGCATGCGTAAGAAAAACATTTCAGAGCGGCACTTTCGGGTACTGCTCTGAATCAATCTTGAACTGGAGAGTTTGATCCTGGCTCAGATTGAACGCTGGCGGTAGGCCTAACACATGCAAGTCGAACGGTAACGGACCGCTGGGATT
>PBTT01000058.1 GCA_002729195.1 Acidiferrobacteraceae bacterium | reverse complement strand
GCTGCACCCAGAACCTGGTAGGGAATATTCAGCAGAGGGTCAGAGGCGACATTCAGGCCGACATTTTTCATACAGCACAAGGTGGGTCGGTGACCGATGGAAAAGGCGATAGCCTTTTCCATCGCCACCTTTTCGTTGATGCTGAATTCGAAGTACGGCGGCAGCGCCTCGCCGAGCGGGTCGATGCTGCGGGGCGAGTTATCGGATACCCCGCGTTGCAGGTTGTAGAAAGACATGGAGATTTCGGTCGAGGGGGTGCCAGGGTAGGCAAATACACCTTCAACCCCTGCTTCCAGTGCACCCCGGGCAACAGCTTCGTTGCCCAACAGGCACAACTCAACGACCGTTTCGGGTACGGCAGGTGCAATCACGGCTGGTCGGGTAGCAAGTTGCTGGACCCCGCTGCCGCTGCACCGGCAGTTTGTGGTTCAGTGGTGCTGGGGTCGGGCCGGTAGGTCGTCGTACCGGCCGCCGCCTGCGGGGTGGCGGTGAGACCATGCAGGCACAAGGTGAAAAAGGTCTGGATTATCTGTTCGATGGACGTGTTCTGGGATGGGCTGTACCAGCGGGAGACCCAGTTGCACATGCCCAGAATGCCGTTGGTCGCCAGCCGGGAATCGAGCGTTGTGTTGAACTCGCCCGTGGCCTGACCTTCCTCGATCAGTTCGATCCAAAGGGCGTTGTACTGACGCCAAGTGTTGCGCAGTTCTTCCAGTCTGGCCTGGTCCTGCAGAAAGTGTTGGTCCCGCAGCATGACCGTCATCTCGAGATACTGCGGGTTGTAACTGTTGAGATGGGTCCTGATCGCCTGTTGTAGTTTTTCGACCGAGGTCACCGCTGCGGCCTGCACGCCGCGTAAGGCCATCAATAATGATCTGCTCTGGGGCAGGATGATCTCGAGCAGGATATCTTCCTTGCTGTTGAAGTAGTAGTAGATGGCCTCGCGCTTGATACCCACTACCTGAGCGATGTGTTCAAATGAGGTTTGGTTAACCCCTTGGCGCTCGAATAACTCGGTGGCCCGGCGCAGAATCTCGGTTCGTCGGCTCATTCTCAGTAGTCTCGGGCGCGCGGCTCGCGGTAGTGCCAGTTGCCGCACGGCTACCTCCGCAATATTTACAAATTGTAAAATACAGAAGCAAAATCTATAGCTAAGACTATAAAACAAAGAAAAGAAATTTTACACCCTCGTAAAATTTGTGATAAATAGGTACAGTTAAGAGCACCCCCACCAAGGAGAAAGGATCATGTCAGAGACTATCAAGTACCTGCTCGATGAGCAGGATATCCCCAAGTCCTGGTACAACATCATCGCCGATCTGCCGGAGCCCCCGGCACCGGTACTGCACCCCGGTACCGGCCAACCAGTCGGCCCGGACGATCTCGCCCCGTTGTTCCCGATGGCGGCGATCATGCAAGAGGTCAGTGGCGAACGCAGCATCGATATCCCGGAGCCGGTGCGCGACATCTACCGCCAGTGGCGGCCTAGCCCGCTGTTTAGGGCCCGGCGCCTGGAGCAGGCTCTGGATACCCCGGCCCGGATTTACTACAAGTACGAAGGCGTCAGCCCGGCCGGTAGCCACAAGCCCAACACCGCCATAGCCCAGGCCTTTTTCTGCAAGGAAGAGGGTGTCAAACGCATCACCACCGAGACCGGCGCCGGTCAATGGGGCTCAGCACTGGCACTGGCCGGAGCCTTTTTCGGCCTCGAGATCGAGGTCTTCATGGTTCGGGTCAGTTATGACCAGAAGCCCTACCGGCGGGCTTTCATGGAGGCTTTCGGCGCCACCTGCCACGCCAGCCCCAGCAACCTGACCGAGTCCGGCAAGAAGATTCTGGCCGACAACCCGGACAGCAGTGGCAGCCTCGGCATTGCCATCAGCGAAGCGGTCGAACTGGCGGCCCAAAGGGACGACACCAAATATTCACTTGGCAGTGTGCTCAACCACGTGCTGTTGCACCAGACCGTGGTCGGCCAGGAGGCAATGCGCCAGTTTGAGCTAGCTGACGACTACCCGGACGTAGTGGTTGGCTGCACCGGCGGCGGCAGCAACTTCGCGGGCTTAAGTTTTCCTTTCATTGGCGCCAAGCTGCGAGGTGAGCAGGACCTGCGGGTAGTTGCGGTCGAGCCGGCCAACTGCCCGACTCTGACCAAGGGTAAGTACGCCTACGATTTCGGTGATACCGGCAACTTGACCCCGCTGGTCAAGATGCACACTCTGGGCTCGGCTTTTGTGCCGCCGCCCTTCCACGCCGGCGGCCTGCGCTACCATGGCATGGCGCCGCTGGTCAGCCAACTGGTGCACCTCGGCGAGGTCACCCCCACCGCTTACACTCAGACCGAGTGCTTCGAAGCCGGGGTCACCTTTGCCCGGGCCGAGGGGATTGTTCCGGCTCCTGAGGCCAACCACGCGGTCAAAGGTGCCTTGACCGAAGCCCTGCGCTGTAAGGAGGAAGGCGTTGGCCGCACCATCTTGTTCAACCTTTGCGGCCACGGTTATTTCGATATGCAAGCCTACACGGATTATGCCGCCGGCAACCTGCAGGATCAGGCCTACGACGAGTCCGAGGTGGCCATGGCGCTCGCTGGATTGCCGTCGGTGGCGTAAGGGAGCAGCGCATGCGCGAGGAACTGATCGGGAAGAGGTATGAGCCGTTCACGGCGCAGGTCGACAAGTGGCGGTTACGGTTCTTCGCCCGCACCATCGGTGAAACTAACCCCGCCTGTTTTGACGAGGTTGCGGCACACAAGGCAGGGTATCGGTCGCTGTTGGCACCGCTTACCCTGCCTTTCTCCCTGGCCATGGACTTCGACCAATCGCTGCTGGTGCTCAAAGACCTGGGTGCTGATCTCACGCGGACCGTACATGGTGAGCAGAGTTTCACCCGTTTTGCCGAAATCTTCGCTGGTGACGTTATCACCGGGCAGCAGGAGATCACCGACATCTTCGAGAAAAAGGGTGGGGCGCTGCTGTTTGCTGTGACCCGAACCCGCATCGACAACCAGATTGAAGAACACGTTTGCGACATGGATACGACCATCGTGATTCGCCAGCAGCTTTCCTGAAAAAGCAGGAATACACCTGATGGAGCAGCCAATTTTTTCCAGTATCAGCGTGGGTGAGAGCATACCGCCGTTCACTATCGGCCCAATTGACCGGACCCAACTGGCTTTGTTCGCAGGTGCCTCAGGCGATCACAATCCCATCCATCTGGATGATGACAAAGCCCGACAAGGTGGCCTTCCGGGCACCATTGTGCATGGTATGTTGAACATGGCTTTCCTTGGCAGGCTGCTAACCCAGTGGGTGCCACAGCAGCAGATTCGCCGGTTTTCCTCCCGTTTCGTCGGCATGGCCTTTCCGGGCGACGAGATCACGTGTCTGGGTACCGTCGCCTCCTGTGACGCATCAGCGGGTGAGAATTGCGTGACCCTGGAGTTAGTTGCACAGAACCAATCTGGCGAGGTGCTGCTCAAGGGTTTGGCCACCATCTGTCTCACCTGACCGGTACCCGACTCATGGGCAAGCGGCCGGTTACAGGTCTTGACGAGATAGCGGCCTGATGGCGCTCAAGGTCGGTATCGACGTAGGTGGCACGTTCACCGATTTCCTGGTGACTGGGGAGGGTCGCGAGTCCGTGGTGCATAAGGTGTTGTCTACCCCAGGGGACCCCTCAGTCGCCGTCATCCAGGGCCTCGGCGAAATCGCTGCCGCAGCCGACCCACCGCAGTCGCTGCAGGCGTTCACCAGCAGCATCGAAACGATAGTGCATGGCACTACCGTGACGACCAACGCCACACTGACCCGTAACGGTGCCTGTTCCGGTTTGATTACTACTGCAGGTGTGCGCGATGCCCTGGAGATGCGGCGTGGTATCCGTGAGGAGCAGTACAACAACCGCTACACCAACGTGGTGCCGCTAGTACCGCGTTACCGGCGGATTGGAGTGACTGGCCGGCTCGATCGAAACGGCAACGAGATCGAGGCGCTGTCCCTGGATGAGATACAAACTGCTGTCGATTTGTTCAAGTCAGAGGGTGTGGAAGCGGTCTCGATCTGCTTCATGAACGCGTTCGCTAATCCCCAGCACGAGCAACAAGCAGCTGAACTGGTGCGCCGTATACTGCCCGGCGCTTACCTGACCGTTTCCAGTGAACTGCTGCCCTCTATTCGATTCTACGAGCGTGTCAGTACCACCGTGCTCAACTCTTATGTTGGCCCAATTCTTGAGCATTACCTCGACCGCTTGTTATCGCGGCTTGCCGCTGAAGATTTCACTGGCCTGCTGCTGGTGATGCAGTCCAACGGCGGGGGTATGTCTCCCGACATTGCTCGAAAAAAACCAGCGCTGACATTGCTGTCCGGTCCCGCCGCGGGACCCGGCGCAGGTCTGGTGTACGCAGGCGCTCATGGTCGAAACAACTGCATCGTGATCGACATGGGTGGTACCAGTTTCGAGGCGGCATTGGTCAGGGACGAGCCAGTCATGGTCAACGAGGGCACCATAGACCGGCACCGGATTGCATTGCCGATGCTGGGTATACACACCATAGGCGCTGGCGGCGGTTCAATCGGTTGGATCGATGAGGGGGGATTGCTGCGGATGGGGCCGCAAAGCGCCGGCGCCGATCCGGGGCCTGCCGCCTACGGCCGTGGCGGCAGTTGCCCGACCACTACTGATGCTAATCTGGTGCTGGGCTATCTGGATCCAGCCTATTTCTCTGGCGGCCAGATGCCGCTCGACCTGCAGGCTGCGCGGGATGCCATTGCCGAGGGTATTGCCGAGCCGCTCGGCTTGTCAGTGGAGGAGTCTGCTGCCGGCATGTATCGGGTGACCTGCAATAACATGGCCCAAGGGGTACGCGAAATCACCATCAAGCGCGGCTATGATCCACGCGAGTTTCCACTGGTCGTCGCCGGTGGCGCCGGCCCGATCCATTCCTGCTTGATAGCTGACGAACTCGACGTGCCGTTGCAGATCGTTCCACGCGAATCGTCGATTTTGTGCGCGGTCGGCATGTTGATGGGGGACCTCAGGCACGATCTGGTCCGCACCTTCGTCGCCCGACTGGACAGCGTGGACTGGGCCGCGCTGGCAGAGCTTGTCAGCGCCCTGCGTGAGGAGGGCACAGCGCTGCTGACCGAAGAGCGGATTCCGCCAGACGCACGCGAGTTCTTCCTCAAATTCGACTGCCGTTACCTGAAGCAGTACCACGAAGTATCATTCCAGGTGCCCTGGGAGGCGGTTGCGGGCCGGGACAGCGCCTCGATCACGAGCGCGTTTCATACAGAACACAATCGGCTGTATGGCTACTCGCTGGAACAGGAAGCGGCAGCGGTGGAAATCATCAACGTTCGTCTGCAGGCAGTGGGCCGGGTGGACAAGCCGGAACTGCAGAGCGGCACCAGGCACGGCACCAGTGCGGCGCACGCGATTAAGGGCGAGCGTGCAGTTTATGTTTTCGAAGACGACGCTTTTCGGCCGGTCACTGTTTACGACGGTGAGCGATTGCAGCACGGTAATCGTGTCAGTGGTCCCGCCATGATCGAAAAGCAGACTACGGCCATATTTGTCAGCGCCTCTTTCGACTGTATCTGCGATAGCCTTGCCTCGCTGGTACTGTATCGCCGTCAGCGTGCCGACCTGGTAGCGGCGCTGCTCGGAGAAGACCACTGATGATTCAGGTGGACCCGGTGCTGCTGTCAGTATATGCCCGCACCTTCAAGTCGATAACCGACGAGATGAGCCTGTCGGTACAGATGACCACGCGCTCGCCGATCTTGTGCGAAGCCAAGGACTTTGTCACTGGACTGTATGACGCTAAGGGCAATATGCTCGAACAGACCGAGAATCTACCGATACTGGCGTTTTCCCTGGCGCCAGTGTGCAAGTACATCATCGACTATTTCGGCGACGACGTACACGACGGTGATGTCATTTTCCACAACGATGTTTTTTCACTCGGTAACCAGAACAACGATGTGGCGGTATACAAGCCGATCTTTCATGAGCGGGTACTGATTGGCTGGTCGGCGGTCAAGGGCCACCAGGCGGACATTGGTGGCGCTGTCCGCGGTGGCTACAACCCTAACGCTACCGAAGTCTGGCAAGAGGCACTACGCATTCCGCCGGTTAAGGTCTACGAGAAAGGTGAGCAGCGCAAGGACGTGTGGGAGCTCATATTCGCCAATATTCGGCTGGATATCGTGGAGCACGATTTACGTTCGCAAATGGGCGCCTGCACCGTTGGCGAGCGCCGTATGCAGGCGCTGGTGCACAAGTATGGTCTCGACAGTTTCCTCGCCCACAAGAAAGCGCTGTTTGATGCTTCCCGCAAGATGGTCGAGTCGGAGATCCAGCAGATACCCAACGGCAACTATCACGGCGAAGGCCGGGTTTACTTCGACGGTCACCACCAGGGCACCCGCTTTGACATCCGTGTCAACATTACGGTCGAAGACCATAGCATCACCTTCGATTACAGCGAGACTGATTCCCAGACCGATGGTTTTGTCAACGGCACGTTCACCTCCAGTGCGTCGGCCACCATCCTCACTTTCCTGCAAATGATCAATCCGGACATTCCTCACAACGAGGGTATGGTCCAGCCGGTCAAAATCATCATCCCAGAGGGCACCATCCTCAACGCCAGTTACCCCAAGGCGACCACTTTCGGTAACCACCTGTGTCCGCCCAATGCCGACGCTATCATCCGGGCACTGGCACCGGTGATCCCGGACCGGGTGACCGCCGGTTGGAACAACCTGTTATGTTCTTTGACCACGGGACTGGACCCGGCCAACGGCGAGGCTTACGTGGATATCGGCTTTATGGGCCTTAAAGGGGGTTCCGGCGCCATGCACGGCACCGACGGTTACGACCACATCGGCATGATCGACGCTTCGGGCGGCGTGCTCGACCAGGATTACGAGATGTTCGAGCAGATGACGCCCCATCGTCTGGTGCGGCACGAGTACCAGCCGGACTCAGCCGGTCCTGGACAGTGGCGCGGTGGCCTTGGAGTGATCACCGAATTCGTGATCGGTTCCGACCAGACCCAGTTGGTGATCTTTGGTGACGGTGATTTTGAGCCTGCGTTTGGTCTGTTCGGCGGCGGCGACGGCACTCTCAACACAATTCGCCTGACTTTTCCCGATGGCAACAAAGTGGTTCCCCGGAACAAGGACTTGATTAAAGAGGTGCCGGCTGGCACGCAGTATTTCCAGATGGCAGGTGGCGGTGGTGGTTACGGTGACCCGGCCCGGCGCGATCGNGATCTGCTGACCGCAGAAGTTCGCAACGGTATCATCAGCGCGACTCAGGCACGGCAGGNTTACGGACTTGACCCAGGCGAGGNNCCAGCGTCGTGATCAAGCCGCGGCTACTGCNGCCTGGATNGCGCCGCACGCGGCGGACAAAACGCNGGGAGCGNGACAATGGANTTTGAANTGAGCACGGAACAAACGGCAGTGCGCGAGACCTTTGCCCGCTTTTCCGACAGCACCATTGCCCCGGCTGCAGCGGCCTTGGACGAGGCCGGGGATTTTCCGCGGGATATTTTCGGCCAGCTCGCCGCCCTCGGGTTCTTCGGCATCCGCTACCCCCAAAGCGTCGGTGGTTCAGGCATGGAGCTGGTGTCTTTTTGCCTGGCATTGGAAGAGATATCACGCGGCTCCCTGGCCGTGGCCGGCTGTGCTGCCATGCAGTCCCTGATGGGTACCGACTTCTTATTCCGGCTCGGCAGTGAGACGCTCCATGAGTGCCTGCTGCTGCCGGCACTGCAGGGTGANAAAGTGGGCGCTATCTGCATGACCGAGCCGGACGCCGGCAGCGACTTGGGCAGCATTCGAACCTCGGCCACGCGGGTAGCAGGAGGCTATCGCTTGAACGGTCAGAAAATGTGGGTGACCTCGGCGCCGGTGGCGGATTTTTTCACCGTGTTCGCGCGGGCCGGGGACCATCAGCAGTTGACCATTTTTTTACTGGAGAAAGATTTTGCTGGCCTGACCGTCGGGCGGCCCATCGAAAAGATGGGTGTTCGGGCTTTACCGACCTCCGAGCTGGCGCTGGATGATTGCTTCGTGCCGGACAGCCATCGCCTCAGCCACGAGGAAGGTGATGGCGAACAGCACCTGCGGCAAATACTCTCGGAGATCCGGATCATTACCGGGGCCATGGCGCTGGGTGTGGGCCGCGCGGCGTTGGATGAAGCGGTGCGCTACGCCGGCGAGCGTCATCAGTTTGGTAAGCCCATCAACCGCTTCCAGGCTGTGCAGTTACGCTTGGCCGAGATGGCGACTGAACTGGAAGCGGCCCGGCATCTGGTCTACTACGCTGCCTGGTGTAAGGACAGTGGCCGCGCAGTGCGTCGACACTCGGCCATGGCCAAGTTGTTTGCCACCGAGGCGGCCACCAGGGTCTGCGACCAGGCGGCCAGGGTACTGGCTTCGTACGGTTTTGCCATGGAGTACCCGGTGCAGCGTTATCTGCGGGACGTTCGCTTTACGCTGATCGGNGGCGGCACCAGTGACATTCTCAAACTGATCATTGCCAAGGAGTTGTCGGAATGAGTCGCGCAGTCAAGGTGCTAATTGCCAAGCCGGGCCTGGATGGGCACGACCAGGGTGCCAAGGTNGTNGTNCGCGCCTTGATGGATGCTGGTTTCGAGGTGACCTACAGCGGTTTGCGNCAGACTCCGGAACAGGTAGTGCAGCTGGCCCGCGATGCGGCCGTAGACGTAATCGGGTTGTCCAGCATGGCCGGCTCACACCTTTTTTTCTGCCGCAAGCTCAAAGTGCTGCTGGTCGAGCATGGCCTGGAGGAAAAGCTTTGGATTGTCGGTGGCAGCATCCCGGCGCACGACCACGCGGCACTCAGGGAGATAGGCGTGGACGGTATCTTCCCTGCCGGCACCACGCTGCAAGAGATCGTGACGTTTATCAGGGAGAAGGTACGATGAGCAGCGAAAAGCCACCGGCACCGAGCCCGGTTTTCAACGAATCTGGCCTTGAGATCAAGCCGGTCTACACTCCGACCGACGTCGAGGCCAGCGGTGGTAGTCATGCGGTGGGTTTGCCGGGGCAATACCCGTTCACTCGCGGCATACACCCGTTGATGTACCGGCAGCGGCCCTGGACCATGCGTCAATACGCCGGTTTCGGCAACCCGCGCGAGACCAACAAGCGTTTCAAATACCTCATTGCCAACGGCCAGACCGGCCTCAACGTGGCCTTCGATCTGCCGACCCAGATCGGGCTCGATTCGAGCGATCCCGCAGCGGCCGGGGAGGTCGGCCGGGTCGGTATGGCCGTGGACACGCTGCGGGATTTCGAGATCGCCTTCGAGGGGATTGATCTGGAACGAGTCACTGTTTCGTTGACTGTCAATGGGTCCGCGGCAACCCTGATTGCCATGTANCTGGAACTGGCCCGCAAGCGGGGTTACGACATACGCACGCTGCGTGGCACGGCGCAAAACGACATTCTCAAGGAATTCATCGGCCGTGGCACCTGGGTCTATCCGGTCCAGCCCTCAATCCAGCTGGTCGCGGATACCATCGAGTTCTGCGCCCGCGAGGCACCCAAGTACAGTCCGGTCAGCGTTTGCGGCTACCACATCCGGGAATCAGGCGCGGACCCGGTGCAGGAAATGGCGTACGCGTTCTGCATCGCNAGGGTTTATGCGGACGAAGTTATCGCCCGGGGTCTGCCGGTCGACGAGTTCGCTGGCCGGCTGTCGTATAACTTCAACATCTTTGGCAACATTTTCGAGCAGGTCTGCAAGTTCCGGGCCGGCCGCAGCNTGTGGGCCCAGATCATGCAGGAGCAGTATGGCGCGCAAAAGCCCACGTCTATGTGGTTGCGCATGATTGCCGGCGGCGGCGGCAGCGGCTTGACCAAGGAACAGCCGGAACTGAACATCGTGCGCAGTGCTTATTACGCGCTCATCGGGGCTTTGTCGGGGACCCAGACCATGGCACTTTGCTCTTTTGATGAGGCCTACACAATTCCTACCGAGTACTCGGCCCGCATCTCTCTGCGTACCATGCAACTGCTGACAACGGAAATGGGCTTGTGTGACACAGTCGATCCCCTGGCCGGATCGTACTACGTGGAAACGTTGACCAACCAGATGCGTGACCAGATGGAAAAAGTCATGCAGGAGATCGAGGCCGAAGGTGGCATTGTCAAATTGATCTCGGAGGGGATTATCCAGTCCCGTTTGTCGGCCCAGGCCTACGATAGGCGTCGGCAGATCGAAAGTGGTGCGTTCGCCAAGGTAGGGATCAACTGTTTTCAGATTGAGGAAGAGGAACCAGAAGTGCAGCTGCACCCGTACAGCGACGAGGATGCGCAGGCTCAGGTTGCAGCTACAGCGCGGGTTTGTGGCGAGCGGGATAGCAGTGTGGTGGCTGCGGCGCTGGCAGAGGTGGGCGCCGCTGCAGCCGGCGACAGCAACGTGATGCCGGCGGTCTCACGGGCGGTCAGTGCCTATGCCACGGTGGGAGAGATCACGGCCGCGCTGACCGGGGTGTTNGGGTGTTACCAGGAACCNATCCGGTTCTGAACAGGGACTGTTGTCAGCCATGCACAACAGCGACGGGTCGAATACAGCCGTTACCGTGCGTGCCTACCACGNACCNCAGTCGGTCAGCNCAGCAACGGCGCTGCTGGCCCAGGGTGAGGCGGCAGTAATCGCCGGTGGTACCGACCTGGTGCCACAGCAGCGGACAGGCTCGGGCACCTGGCAGCCGGTGCTGGTGAGTATTCGCCGGATCAAAGCGCTGCGCGGGGTTCGCGAACAGGCTGGCCAGCTGTGGCTGGGTCCGTTGACTACGGTCAGTGAACTGTTATGTGATCCGCTGATCGCGCGGTATGCCCCAGTACTGGCCCGGGCCGCTGATTGTTTCGCCAGCAGCCAGATTCGCAACGCGGCCACCCTGGGCGGCAATATCTGTAATGCCTCGCCAGCCGGTGACCTGTTGGTGCCGTTAATGCTGCTCGATGCCGAGGTGGAACTGAGTTGCAGCCGCGATGGCGTGATCAGCATGCGCTGCCTGCCGATTGAAGAATTTCTCGTTGGCCCTGGCAGCACGCAGCGACAGCCAGCAGAACTATTGACCGGGATCCGTTTGCCGCTGGTCGACGCTGCCCGGATCTTCGTTTTTGAAAAGTTTGGCACCCGCCCCGCGTTGGACATAGCGACCGTCTCTGTGGGCTTGTTGGCAGTGGCTGCCGGTGATTGTCTGCAGCAGGTGCGCGTGGCTCTCGGTGCGGTAGCGCCGGTGGTCCTGCGTGCACGGGCGGCCGAGGCCGTACTGGAGGGCCGCAGACTGGACAATGAAGNCATAACCGCAGCAGTCGCCGCGGCGCTGGAAGAGATCAACCCNATNGATGATGTCCGGGCCAGCGGTTGGTACCGGAGCGANNTGGTCTGCAACCTGTTGACGAGAGTATTACGCAATGCCGTTGCTTCATGAAATTGGCTTTGTTCTGAATGGCAGCCCGATCAGACTGAGCGTGCCGGTAACAATGACCGTGCTGGAGATGTTGCGCGGTCCGCTCAACCTGACCGGGACCAAGTACGGCTGTGGCGAAGGCGAATGCGGCGCCTGTACTGTACTGGTCGATGGCTTGTCATTGAACGCATGCATCCTGCTGGCAGTCGAGTGCGATGGCCGCGAGATCACCTCGATCGAGGGCCTGGCGGCTGATCCAGCAGCCGCAGGGCTGCGCCGGGCATTCGTTGAGGCAGGTGCCGTACAGTGCGGCTTTTGCACTCCTGGCATGGTGGTCCAGGGCAAGTACTTGCTTGACACCCGAACCGGCACTGATCGGGCAGCCATCGCCCGGGGACTGGAAGGCAACCTGTGTCGCTGCACCGGTTATCGCAAGGTGGTCGATGCTATAGAGCGGGCCATGGGGTCGACAGAGGGGGCTGGCGGTGACTGAAAAACACGAGCCCGTAGCGAGCTTGATTGGCCAGCGCATCCCCAAGCAGGATGCGCCGGAGAAGGTCAATGGCAGGGCCCGCTACGTGCACGATATCAATCTACCGGGCCAGTTGGTCGGGAAAATACTGCGAAGCGGTCGCCTGCATGCCCGCATTCTCGCTATCGACGTCTCTGCGGCCCGCGCGTTACCGGGGGTACACGCGGTCATCACCGCGGCCGATGTGCCGACCCAGACCATTGGTGTCACCCGGGACAACCCGCCGCTCAAAGGCGACAAGGTTCGCTGCGAGCGTGACGAGATTGCCGCCGTTGCGGCTGAAACAGAAGAGCTCGCCGACGCGGCACTCGCACTGATCAAAGTGGAGTACGAGGACTTGCCATTGCTGCTGGATGCCGCCGTTGCCCGCGAGGCCGAGGCTCCACTTATCCATGATGACAAGCCTGGCAATATCGCGCTGCAGTTCGACTATGAACACGGCGACGTGGTTAAGGGTGAAGCGGAGTCGGACGTGGTGATCGAGGACCGTTTCGGTCTGCACTACGTTACCCACGCCTGCATGGGTGTGTCCGGTGTGATCGCCGATTTCGACGACATTACAGGCAACCTGACTTTGTACTCCAACACCCAGGTACCGTTCCTGCACAAGCGCGAATTTGCCGAAGTGCTGGAACTCGATCCCAATCGTATCCGCATCATCCAGCCAACCATCGGCGGCGGCTTCGGGTCCAAACTGGACATTTACCCGTTCGAACCGATCTGCGTGTACCTGGCTCGGGCAGCTGGGCGTCCGGTCAAACTGGTATTCAGCCGGGCCGAGGAGTTTCTCGCGTCTCCCACGCGACAGCCAGCCCGGGTGCTGCTGCGCAGTGGCTGCCGGGACGATGGTCGCCTGACCTTCCGCAAAGTCGATATGCTACTGGACAACGGTGGCTATACCTCCTGGGGCGCGACCACGCCGATGGTGATGATGCAAACTTTCTCGTCACTGTACCGGGTACCACATTGTCTTTATCACTCAACCGCCGCGTATACCAATAACCCTTACGCCGGGTCATTTCGCGGCTATGGCAACCTGCAGGCAACCTTCGCGGTAGAGGCGCACATGGATAAGCTGGCGGACGCCATCGGCATGGACCCGCTGGAATTCCGCTTACTGAATGCCCAGGAAGCTGGTGAGGTCAGCGGCCAGGGTATGCACTTCAGGTCCTGTGGCTTTAAAGACTGTCTGCGCACGGCGGCCGACCGCAGCGACTACCTGGCCCGGCGGCAGCAGAACATTGAGCAGCGCAGCACCGGCCCAGTACAACGCGGCGTAGGCATGGCGTCGATGCTACATGTTGGCGGTGGCGCTAAGATTTACCCGTCTGACGGCTGCGGCACCATTCTCAAACTGGACGACTTCGGCCATGTCACCATACTCACCGGCGCCTCGGAAATCGGCCAGGGTTCGGAAACCGTGCTGTCCCAGCTGGTCTGCGAGGAACTCGGACTGCCGCTGACCTCGGTCACGGTGGTCAACAACGATACCGACATCACACCCTGGGACGTGGGGGTACATGCCAGCAGGACCACGTTCATTGCCGGCAACGCGGCGGTTGGGGCCGCGCGGCTAGCGAAAGAGAAGATTCTCAAAGCTGCGGCCGCCGCGACCGGCCAGCCAATGCAGGAACTGGACCTGCGCGGTGGCGGGATCGTTCAGCGTCAGGACGGCAGCACCCTGATGACGCTGGACAAGTTGTTGCGCTCCATGCATTTTCAAGACAAAGCTGATCTGGTCATCACCAGCTACTACTACGAACCTCCGTCGGTGCACCAGGATGACCAGCACAAGGGTGATGTGTCGGCCGCCTATGCCTGGGCTTGTCAGGTCGTCGAGGTGGAGGTAGACAGTGATACTGGCGTGGTGCGGCTGCTCAAGTGCACGGCGGCCCATGACGTGGGTCGGGTCATCAACCGTCTGGGCATAGAGGGCCAGATCGAGGGCGGTATCGTCATGGGTCAGGGCTACGCGCTGTCAGAAGACCTGGCGATCCGCGATGGCCATTGCCTGAACCCAGGGTTTCGGGACTACAAGCTGATCACTGCGCCGGAGGTTCCGGAACTTGACTTGAGTTTCATAGAAACCATGGACGGTGAAGGTCCCCGCGGGGCCAAGGGTGTGGGTGAGGCCCCGGCTATCTGCGTGGCCGCAGCAGTGGCCAATGCCATCGAGAACGCAACCGGGGTGCGCATTTACCAGTTGCCATTCACCCCGGAAAATGTCTACCGGGCGCTGCGCGCAGCAGCCCACGACCCGCCAGTATGAGCAACCTCGGCCAGTTACGGAGCCGAGACCGGTGAGGCGCCGTACCGTCATCTCGATGGAGCAGGCGCTCAGCCTGCCCTACGCAACATTGCGTTTTGCCCAGCTGGGCTGGCGGGTCATCCGGATCGAACCCGCGCCCTCGGGCCGCGATCTGCCCGGTGACCCGAACCGCTATATCGGCAGCCAGGTCGTGGGCCACGATCGCCGCAGCTACTTCGTTGCGCCCAATGCCGGTAAGGAGGCTATTGCCCTGGACCTCAAAGACCCACGCGGGCAGGAACTGCTGCACCGGCTGATCGACCAGCTCGGGGCTGACGTGTTCTGCTGCAATACCCTGCCACGCCGTTACACGGCACTGGGCATCGATTACCCCACACTCCGCGCAGTCAGGCCGGAGATTATCTGGGCCGGTATTTCCGCCATGGGGCCGGAGTTTCCGGATGTGCCCGGTTACGACCCGGTCATCCAGGCAATGGTCGGCTACATGGAACTGACCGGTGAGTCGGACGGTGAGCCGATGCTGAGCGGTATTCCACTGATCGACCTCAAGGCCGGTGACGAAGTGTATGCCGGGGTCTGCCTGGCACTCGCCGAGCAGGCGGAATCGGGCCGCGGCGCCGAGATTCACATCTCGATGCTGCAAGCCGCCGCTTCCTGGCTGATCACGACCTTGCCACTGCTGGATTTTGACTGCGATTATTCGGAAATCACGCGTTGTGGTAACGAGCATCGCAAGTTCATTCCGACCAACACCTATCCGACCAAGGATGGATTCATTTTCCTGGCCATCGGCAGCGATGGTCAGTGGCAACGGCTGAGCGCAATCGAGAAATTCCAGACTATTGCCAGCGCCAGCCGGGCCACTAACGAAGGCCGTCACCAACACCGGGCTGCGATTCATGCCGAGATCCGTGCGATTACGCAGCAGCACTCTATGGCTGAGCTGGCCGAGGATTTCCGCGGAGCAACCATAGCCCACACACCGATCCAGACCGTGCCGCAAGTGGCTGCCATGCCGGGGATACAGGAGCGGTTGACGCGCACCCGTACCCCACAGGGCAAGTCGATCCGCATGCAGCCGATGGCAGTAGATGTGCCTGGCGCCAGGCGGGAGCTCGATTTTCCGCCCGGCTACGGTCAGCACACTGCTGCTGTGTTACGCGAGGCCGGCTGCAGCGACAGCGAGTGCCAGGCCCTGCAGCAGGCCGGTGTGGTGTATTGCGCACCGTGAGTCGGCACGATACAGAAAGTGAAACCACTGGAAAAAGAGAGAAATCAATGAACAAACTGCAGAACAAGGTGGCCCTGGTAACTGGCTCAGGCCGCGGGATCGGCCAGGCAATAGCACTCAAACTGGCAGCCGAAGGCGCCCGGGTGGTGGTCAACGATCTGGATGACGAGCCGGCAGAAGAGACGGTAGCCGCGATTCGTGCTGCGGGTAGCGAGGCCACAGCCTGTATCGGTGATGTTACCGCACCGGACTTTGCTGAGCGCATGGTACAGGCGGCGCTTGAGAACTGGGGCGGCATCGATATCATCGTCAACAACGCCGGTTATCCGTGGGACAATGTCATCCAGAAGATGTCGGATGAACAATGGCAGGCGATGCTGGATGTCCATGCCACTGCACCGTTTCGTATTCTGCGTGCGGCAGCAGAGCCGATCCGGGCCGCAGTCAAAGCAGAAAAAGAGGCGGGACAGACCATCTGCCGCAAGGTGGTTAACATCTCTTCTATTGCCGGTATTTTTGGCAACGCCGGGCAGTTGGGTTATTCGGCCGGTAAGGCGGCGGTCGTGGGCATGACGCGGGCTCTGGCCAAGGAATGGGGGCGCTATCACGTCAACGTCAATGCGGTTGCTTTCGGTTACATCATGACCCGCATGACCCGGGAGATCGATGGTGAAAAGACACTGACCCAGGTTGGGGAACGGGAGATACGGATGGGGATTCAACCCGAATTCATCGAGTTCATGAATCGCATGATTCCCATGGGCCGGGGTGGCACAGTGGCGGAGGCAGCTGGTGCGGTGTACCTGTTCTGTCTGCCCGAGTCGGATTACATATCCGGCCAGGTCGTACTCGCCAGTGGTGGATTGGTGATCTGAGGACCAGTCTAGGCTGGTGGTTGCACCTCAGTGGGATATTGAAAGCATCAGTCATGGGTGAACGGGAGTAGCGATGGGGACGATACGGCTGGGCGTGGATATTGGCGGTACCTTCACTGACCTCGTTCTACTCGATGACAAGACCGGCCAAACCATGGTGGTCAAGGTGCCGAGCCAGCCGAATAAACCGGCGGACGCTCTTGCAGCAGCAGTCAAACGTGCGCTCAAGCAAGCAAACGCGCCTGCTGAATCGGTAAATTTGTTGAACCACGGAACGACCATCGTCACTAATGCGGTACTTGAAGGAAATCTTGCCCGCACCGCGTTGATTACCACCAGCGGCTTCCGCGACGTGCTTGAGATCGGACGCCATGTCCGGCCTGATATGTATGATCTTAATCAGGATAAGCCGACACCTATCGTGCCGCGGGATTTGCGCTTTGAGGTGAAGGAGCGGATGGCGCCCGATGGCAATGTGCTGGTTTCCCTGGAGCCGGGCTCTGTCCGCGCAGCGGTCGCGGCCGCCAAGGCGAGCGGCGCAAGCGCAATTGCCATTGGCTTTTTGCACGCGTATGCCAATACTGAGCACGAAACGGCTATGAAAGCGGAGTTGATCGCGGCGCTTCCCGAAGTCTCGGTGTCGGCATCATCGGACATTTGCCGAGAAATCCGTGAGTTCGAGCGCATCAGCACAGTAGTGCTGAATGCAGCGGCAATGCCGGTGGTCTCGCGCTACCTCGAAATCCTGGGGGAACTCACGGCCGATCTTATTCCCAAGGCCCGCGTGCTCCTCATGCAGTCTAATGGCGGTTCCATGACTGTCGGTGCGGCGCGGCAGGCACCGGCACATTTAGTTTACTCCGGCCCGGCAGCAGGTGTTCTGGCATGCCAATTTATTGGGCAGCTGACCCAGCGGCCCAATGTATTGGGGTTCGATATGGGCGGCACAAGCACAGACATCTCGCTCGTCTACCGTGGCGAACCATTAATGACCACCGAAGCCGATGTCGGTGGTTATCCAGTCAAGTTACCAGTGTTGGACGTTAACACCATCGGTGCCGGTGGCGGCAGCATTGCGTGGTTGGATTCAGGTGGCGGCTTGCGAGTTGGTCCGAAGAGCGCCGGGGCGGATCCGGGACCCGTCGCCTACCAGCAGGGTGGCACCGAGCCGACCGTAACCGATGCCAACCTGGTTTTGGGACGCTTGATACCCGACCGTTTTCTGGGCGGGGAAATGATGCTCGATCCAGACGCTGCCCTGGTTGCCATCAGGAAAAAGATCGCCGAACCTCTTGGGCTCGACCCCATCTCAGCGGCGGCCGGGATTCTGCGAATCGCGAATGCCAATATGGAGCGGGCACTCAAAGTTAGTTCCGCCGAGCGCGGATACGATCCGCGCGATTTTTCGCTGATTGCGTTCGGCGGGGCTGGACCCGTGCACGCCGCAGCACTTGCCAAGGAGGTTGGTTTCGCATCGGTCCTGGTACCGGAGTCACCTGGAGTGTTTTCGGCCTTTGGTCTGTTGGTCGCTGACCTGCGGCACGATTTCGTGCGCAGTTATATGGTTGGGCTCGATCAGGTTTCAACTAAGATGCTAACGTCTTTTTACGCTGATCTACAAGCTCTCGGTGAACAAGCCTTGAAAGATGACGGGCTTGATGAGCAACGTTGGACATTCCAGAGGACAGCTGATTTGCGGTACGTGGGGCAAGCTTACGAAGTGAACGTCGCGTTTCCCGACGGCTCGATCGACGCCGATACTGTCGCCGAAGTGAAATCCCGCTTCCATGGTGAACACCAGCGGTTGTTTGCACACAGTGCAGAAGACGATCCCGTGGAGTTTGTCAGCCTTCGGATGGTGGCAACGGGTAGCGTCGATGCGCCGACCTTTCGCAAGCAACAGGCGCTCAGCACTCCTGTGTCGCAGGCGGATACCCGGGACGTTTATTTCGAGGAAGCAAATGGGTTTACCGCTTGTCCGATCTACCAGCGGCAGAATCTTTATCCAGGGGCGGAGTTCCAAGGCCCGGCCATCATTGAACAATTGGACACCACGACCGTAGTACACCCTGGCCAAACAGTGTCGGTGGATGACTGGGGAAGTCTAATTATCGGTATGGAGGGCTAAGCGGTGGGTATCGATACCATCGGTTTTGGCGTGTTCCAGAATGCTCTGGTGGGAGTTGCCGAACAGATGTCGGCGATTATTTGGCGAACATCGTATTCCACTGTGGTCCGGGAGATGTTGGACTACTCCACAGCCGTATTTGACCGCGAAGGAAGGATCGTAGCGCAGGCATCGCGAATTCCAATGCATCTCAATTCCATGTCACAGTCGCTCGAGACAACCCTCACCCGAGCCTATCCAGTGGAAACCTGGAAACCCGGCGACATCGTCCTGTTGAACGATCCATACTGGGGAGGGCAGCATCTGCCAGATATCCAGACATTTATGCCAGTTTTCGCCGACGGCGAACTGGTGGCGATCGTTGGCACCCTCGCCCACCACCTGGATATTGGCGGCATGCGGCCCGGCAGTTACGCCGGTGACGCGACCGAGATATTCCAGGAAGGGCTGCGCATTCCACCGATAAAAATCGCCCAGAACTATCAGCTAGACCCGCGTTTGATTGACCTGATAGGAGCAAACATCCGTCAGCCAGGAAAGACCCTCGGTGACCTTCGCGCCCAGACCGCAGCACTGGAGATCGGCGAAAAATCGATTCTGGAATTGGTCGAACGCTTTAGCGTCAGAACGTTCTGCGATTTCTCCGATGAAGCCATCACTTCATCTGAGCGGCGTATGCGGGCCAGTTTGAAGCATATTCCGGCGGGAACATATAGCGCCGAGTTTTTCGTGGACGACGATGGGGTGGTGGATGAACCGATCCGCGTTACTGTCAAAGTCACTATTGGCGATGGCGAAATCGAAGTGGATTTTACCGGCTCTGATCGGCAACGCCGTGGCCCGGTCAACGCTACCTTGTCCTCGACCGAGGCCGCGACCTATTACGTGATTATGTCGGTCGCCGATTCAACTATTCCAGCAAACTACGGATGTTACAGGCCGATCCGGATTGTCACCGAGAAAGGATCGGTGGTCGACGCGCAATCACCGGCACCCGTGGTAGGGCGCAACGCGATCACCCATACTATCGCCAACGTCCTTTACGCGGCGTTTTCCCAGGCTCTGCCAGACCGGATTCCCGCTGCCTATTACGGCATGTCCAACGTTCATATTCTTGCCGGGGACAGTGATACCGGAAGCAGCTGGATTTTTTTCGACATCGAAGTTGGGGGTTGGGGTGCGCGGCCGACCAAGGACGGCCCAGATTGCTATTCGCAGGGCATCCATAATCTGGCTAACACCCCCATTGAGATGGTCGAAGCCACCTATCCGCTGCGTTTTACGCGTTACGAACTACTCGCCGACAGCGGCGGGGCGGGGAAATACAGGGGCGGCCTCGGGGTTATGCGCGAAATTGAATTTCTCGATCAGCGCGGTGTCTTGAACACCCAGTTTGACAAGTTCAAAGTGGCACCCTTTGGACTTTTCGGCGGTGGCCCTGGCGCTTGCGGTAAGCTTTCATTGAAAACCAATGGGCAAACTACCAAACTGCAATCGAAAACGGTGAACCGGGCTCTCAAGCCAGGTGACCGGCTCACTATGCATACGCAGGGCGGCGGCGGTTTCGGTGACCCGGGCGAACGAGCCCCGGAGTTGATTAAACAGGATCTTCGCGAACAGAAGGTCACGCCGGAAGGATTGCAACGGGATTATCGGTTGGATCAGGCCCAAATTAAGGAATACGACAGATGAAAATCACACGACTTGAAACCATCGTGGTGGATCTGCCCAATCGGTGGGAAGGCTATGGCTGGCACGGCCTGCAAATACCCATTGGCAATTACGTGATCCTTCGTATTGAGACTGATTCCGGGATCGTCGGACTCGGTGAGGCGCCGGTGCTGCCCGACTGGGGTGGTGAGCATGGCCGCTATTACGGTGAAGACACCGTTACCGCAGCACACGTGATCGACAAGTATTTTGCTTCCATCCTGATCGGTGCCGACCCGCTCAATATCTCGAAGTTATTGCGCCAGCTTGACATTCCGCTAAAAGGTCATAAATCAGCTAAATCTGCGGTCGACCTTGCTCTGCACGATATCGCGGGTAAATCAATGGGTGTGCCGGTCTATCAGTTACTTGGCGGTGCCATGCGCAAGCAGGCTGCCATTTGCCATAGTGTTGGCATTGCCTCACCCGAGTTCGCGGCGACCGAAGCGGCTGGCACGGCGGCCGACGGGATCATGACCATGCAGATTAAGGTCGAGGGAATCCCGGACGAGGACTGCGCCATCATCGAAGCCATACGCGTAGCTATTGCAGACGAGGTTGATATCTTCCCGGACATCAACCAGGGCTACAGCAACCCGAAAATGGCTATTAATGCCATCAGAGCTATGGAGGAACTCGGTATCTGTGCGGTCGAACAACCAGTCGAAGGCCGGCGGCCGATGGCCAGGGTCACCGCCGCAGTGAACGTGCCGGTATGGACTGACGAGGGTGTTTGGTCTCCTTACGATGCCATGGAGGTGGTGCGCCAGGAAAGTGCCGATGCAATCTCCATCTACTACAGTAAATCGGGCGGCTTGCAACAGGCTATGGAGATCGGGGTCATCGCAGCGGCAGCCGGAATGCCAGTGAATTTGAACGGTGCTCTTGAAACAGGCGTCGGTAATGCTGGAAACCTTCACCTCATTGCGGCGCTGCGCGCTGAGGTGCTGCCATCGGTTATTCCAGTTACCACGATTAAGGGCAAAGAAACGTGCAAGGTTGGCGGTGTTTTCTATACCGATGACATCATCACCGAGCCGTTTCCATATGAAAATGGTTGCCTTGCGATTCCTGATAAGCCCGGACTCGGGGTGGAACTAGATCCCGAGAAAATCGAACGCTACCGGGTCGCTTGAAAAGCGGCGATCAATCAGTTTTGTACAACAACCGGGCGTGAAGAGCAGCCGCGATGAGCACGGTAGAAGTCGGCTTGCACTGTGACGGCGATGCATGGGAGCCTGAACATCTGACATTTGTCGAGGACGCCGGGTTCGACATTCTGACTACAGGTGAGCACATAGTCTTTCATCGGCCGATCCTGGAGGCGGTATCGGTGCTCGGATACGCGGCTGCGGTGACTAGCAAGATCAAACTGGCACCGGCCACGTTGATTCTGCCGCTACGCCATCCAACCATGGTCGCCAAGTATTTCTCCTCCCTGGACGTGTTGTCGAAGGGCCGCATCATCCTCACGGTAGGCGCTGGTGGAGACTACCCCCGTGAGTTTCATGCCTGTGGTGTGCCAAAACAGGAACGCGGTATACGGTCGACCGAGGCTATTGAAATCATTAAGAAATATTGGTCCGGTGGACGGTTCGATTACCATGGGAAAATATTTCAACTGGAGGACGTTGACCTGTTGCCGTTGCCGGTTCAGCCCGGCGGCCCACCAATCTGGGTGTCTGGTCGCTCTAATGGCGCCATGCGCCGCGCCGCTGTTCTCGGCGACGGCTGGCACCCTTATTTTTTCACACCGGCGCAGTGCCGGGAATCTTTTTCTCAGGTTAAGGCAATAGCCGCCGATACAGGCCGCACACTGCCTGAAAATTATGTTTTTGCGTGCTTCATTTATTGCAGCATGTACGACGATGTGAAAGAGGCGCGTGACCGTGCTATTGAAACCTTGAGCTATCGTTATAAGCAGCCGTTTGAGAAGATCGTGGATAAGTACTGTGCCTATGGGCCGCCAAGCCGGGTTGTTGAAAGTCTGTCCCGCTTCGTTGAAGCGGGAGCATCAAAACTCCTGATTGGGCTTATCATGCCTGCCGAGGAACGGCTGGCGTACATCGAGCGCTTTGCAAAGGAGGTGTTGCCGGAATTGCACAGACTCGAGGCTGCGAGTGTGCCCTGACTGGCGCCCACAAGGCCGATTGATTTCGGATCAGTTATTCGAGGTCGCGCATCGAGACCCAGGCAGAGAGTTGGCTGTCGACCCGACCTCGGGTCGTTTCAGCTACAGTGATGTCGCCAGTCAAGTAGAGCGCCTGGTGTTCGGTTTTCGCGAGCTTGGCCTCGGTGCCGACGATATCGTCCTTCTCCAGTTGCCTAACTGGCTTGCCTTCATGGTGTTTCATATTGCTCTGACAGCGGTCGGAGCAATATCAGTGAACGTCCCCCCGGGTTACCGGGAAAAGGAAGTTGGCAATATCCTGCAGGTGACCAAAGCTAAGGGCCTAGTGGTACCGGAGTCCTTTCAGGGCTACAACTACCTCGCGCTGGCCGGAACGCTGCGTAGTGCGCACCAGAATCTGCACCACGTTTTCGTGGTTGGAAGAGGCGCGCCGGTGCCGGCGGAGATGATTTCTTACCAGGAACTCATAAGCCAACACGGCGAAATACCCAGGAATCGCGGGGAACTCGCCGCTTTCAAGCCAAAGCCGAACGCCCTCACAGTGCTCAGTTTCACCTCTGGAACCACCGGTGCTCAAAAGGGCGCGATGCTGAGTTCTGAAAACCTGAGAGCCTGGAACCTGGGTTTAGCAGAGCGCTATGGCCTCAACAGGGGCGAACGCATATTCGCCTGTTCACCAATTGGTCATGCTGTTGGGTTTGGCCATGGCTTGCGCATGACCCTTACCCTTGGCGCCAGCATCGTGCTCCTTGACCGCTGGGATCCGGCACGAGCCATCGCATTGATCGCTGAGGAGCGCTGCACCTTCATGGCCGGCGCCACGCCGTTCCTAATGGACCTGGTCAATCACCCGGCAGTCGCCGACTACGGCAATTTACCGTCACTGCGGCTGTTTCTATGCGGTGGCGCGTCCATTCCCGAGCAGCTCATGCAAGATGCCCGCGAAGCTTTGCCGCATACCTTTGTTTCGCCACTTTGGGGTATGACCGAGTGCGGCGGGGTAACCACCTGTCCGTTTGATGCGCCAGCAGAAAAACTTCATACCACAGACGGCCTTGCTTGCGCTGGCATGGAACTCAAAGTAGTGGACCCGGATGGTCAAAAGCTGCCACCTGGTCGTGATGGTGAGTTGCTGGTGCGCGGGCCCATGGTAGCGGCTGGCTACTACCACTTGCCCGAGGTTACGGCCGAGAGTTTCCTCGCTGATGGTTTCTTCCACACCGGCGATCAAGCCCGAATAGACCAAGACGGCTACATCAAGATCACCGGTCGCATCAAGGACTTGATCATTCGCGGCGGCGTAAATATCTCACCGGTGGAAATTGAGAACGTGCTGTTTTCCCACCCCAGGATTGCCAACGTGGCAGTAGTCGGAATGCCTGACCGGAGGTTGGGAGAGCGGGTCTGCGCGTTCGTTGTTCTGACCCGGGGCGAGAGCCTGGAACTCGATGAAGTGCAACGCTGGATGGCCCAGGCCGGGGTAACTAAAACAAAATGGCCGCAGCGGGTCGAAGTCGTCACCGAGTTGCCCATAACGCCATCAGGTAAGGTTAAAAAATTCCGACTTCGAGAGATGCTTGTTGGGGCTGAGTGAGTCATGTGACTAGAATTGTTGTTTGCTAATGGAAAATGTTCATGATGGAAAAGTTACCGAGATGATTGAATTCTTTCTGGTGGTAATCAATGGGCACAATTTCTGCCAAGGGTAATGCGCATGGCCAGTGATAAAAAACAGCCTGATGGCCAGAAGTTCGCATTGGAGTCCGCTAAGCAACAAGCGTTGTGGCAGCGTGAATTTCAGCAAATCGTGGCTGACGTTCAGGGGCAAGCCCTTGGTCCAAATTGGACTGCTAACAGTAGCCCCCGCAACATTGGTTTGCCGCTGCCTCGGAACGATGTGCTTTATAAAGTCCGTGGCACGGCCCGTTATGCGGCAAATATCTCAATGGACGGAATGCTCTATGGCCGCTTCGTTCGCAGCCAGGAACCGCACGCGCGCATTTTGAATATCGATGTCTCGGCAGCCACACAGGCTCCCGGTGTTCATGCGATCCTGACTGCCGATGAAATCCCGCAGGATCGGCTGCTGGTTGGCACCCACGATAACGACACGCCGATTCTGGCAAAAGATCGGGTGCGTTACGTGGGTGAGCCGATAGTGGCGATAGTGGCGGAGTCAGTGGAGCAGGCGCAGCAAGCCTGCGATCTGGTTGAAGTTGAATATGAGTCGCTGCCGGTAATTTTTACGCCCGAGGAAGCGATCATAGTTGGCGCCTACCAGATCGACGCTGAGGCAGAGGGAAATATCATCACCGAACACCGCCACGATGTCGGCGACGTGGACGCTGCATTCGCCGCTGCCGACATCGTGCTCGAAAACACCTTCACCACCGAGCCCATCGATCATTGTTTTCTCGAGGCGCAAGCAGGACTGGCTTTCGTCGATTCGGGCGGTACGCTCAACTTACTGGTCTCGACTCAGTACCCGCACTTCCACCATGAGCAATTGGCCCGGGTCACGGGCTTACCCATGGAGAAGATTCGCGTCATTCAGACGGTCGTCGGCGGCGCCTTCGGGGGTAAGATCGACGACACTATCGAGTGCGCGTCTTGTCTGCTGGCGCTGAAAACCAGCCGACCGGTCAGCATGACGCTGACTCGCGAGGAAGTGTTTATCGCCACCACCAAGCGCCACCGCCTGAAATTTCGTCAGAAACTGGCAGCAACAAAAGAGGGCCATCTAACGGCCCTGGAACTGGACATTCTCTGTGATGGTGGAGCCTACCGGTCCTACAGCCGAGTTGTCGCTGGACGCTGTGTCGTGCATGCCGGCATGCCCTACCGATTTCCGAACTTGCGGGTGCATTTCATGACCGCTTTCACCAACCACGTGCCCTCTGGATCAATGCGCAGCTTTGGTGTTGTGAAGATGGCATTCGCACTGGAATCGCATCTGACAGAATTGGCCGCAAAGATTGGTATCAGTCCAATCGAAATTAGAAAGCGCAACGGTTTCGTGGATGGTGATGTGATAAGTACGGGACAGGTGTTACAGGATGTGGGCTTGCTCAAGACCCTTGCCGAAATCGAACCGATCTACGAACGAAGAAAGCGTGAGCTCGCGGGCGTTCACGGCCAAGGTCAGATGAATCCCGGGCGTAAACGCGGCCTGGGTGTGGCCTGCCTGGGCTACGGTATCGGTTACAGCGGCATAAGGAATCCGTCGACCGCGCGCTTAGCGGTGTCTGCCGACGGGTTCGTTACCGCATTTTGTGGAACACCGGATATCGGTACCGGCTCGGATATGGCTCTAACCCAGATCGCTGCAGAGGCTCTGGACATCGATCTGGGGCGTCTGCGGGTAGTGAGTGGCGATTCAACCAAAACCGACGACTCCGGGCCAACCTCGGCCTCGCGTACAACCTACTTTTCCGGTAACGCCGTTTGTCTTGCCAGCGAAGATTTCAAACGCCAGTTTTGTACTGCTGTTGCTGAAAAGACGGGCTGCCTGCCGGCTCAGGTGCGCATCGATAACGATCGAGTCATTGTGCAAAACGAGCCGCTGGCGTTCGAGCAGGCCTGTCGGTTGATTGCCGACGATGTTGACGCCATCGTTGGTTACGGAAAATTCGATCCCGACATCGAGATCGATATCTCAACCTACCAGGGTAACGCCTATCCGACCTACACCTATGGGACTCATCTCGTTGAAATCGAGGTGGATGAAGAACTTGGTTCGGTGGATGTCGTGCGTTACTGGGCGGCACATGATGGCGGCGTTATCGTCAACCCGATTGGTGCGGAAGGCCAGGTTGAGGGCGGAATCGTTCAGGGGCTGGGTATGGCCTTGTGGGAAAAAATCGTGCGGCAAGAAGGCTTTATCGTAAACCCACATTACCGAGATTACCTGCTGCCTGGAGCCATGGACATTCCAGGTGAGCTCAGCGTCTGGTTCGTTGAGACCTACGATCGGACTGGCCCGTTCGGCGCTAAGGGTTTGGCTGAGGCCAGCATTATTCCCACACCAGGTGCTATCGCTGGTGCGATTTCGAATGCGGTCGGAGTCTGGCCAAGAGGCATTCCTATGGAATCGGAAAAAATCCTTGAGCTTATGGGCCATTATTCGGCGGACGCCGCAAAAAGCGCCACTGTCAAAGGTCAGCCACGGGAGCCAAGATAGATATGACAGCATGTTTGTACACACGGCTCGACACCGTCGATGATGCGGTCCAATGCCTGGCCAGCGCGGGTGAAGACGGCCACGTTATCGCCGGCGGGGTGGCCTTGGGAATCCTGATGAACGAACGACTGGTCAAGCCGGTTCATTTGCTTGACATTTCCCGCATTGATGCCCTGAAACGAATCGAGGTTACGGCAGAGGGTGTGCTTAGCATCGGTGCTCTAGCGACTCATCAGGAGGTTCTGACCTCGGCGGCCGTTGCCGCGACCTGTCCTTTGCTAATTGAGATGAGTTCTGAAATCGCCTGTGAGCGAATTCGAAACCGAGGCACCATCGGCGGCAGTATTTGCCTCGGCGATCCACAAGGGGATCCGCCAGTTGCCCTGCTGGCCCTCGATGCTGTAGTTCGGGCCGCTGGCCCACAGGGTTTGAGAGATATTCCCATCCGGACATTTTTTCAGGATGTTTACACCACAGCACTCCAGAGTGACGAGATCCTTCAGGAAATTCGGATTCCCAGAATACCCGATGGCGGTGGTATGGCTTACCACAAGTTTTCTGCGCGACGCGCGATGGATTACGCAACGACTGTCAGCGCCGCCGTGCAACTGGCCTGCGATCCGGATGACGGGCGGATCATCAATGCTGGCCTGGGCCTTGGCGGCGTTGGCGTGACGCCAGTCTGGTCAAAGGCGATTGCTGACGGACTACTGAACGCGACGCCGTGTCCCGAGATTTTTGCCTGGATGCGCAAGATGGTGCATGAAGAACTCTCGCCCATCGGAGATCACCTGTATTCAGCGGACTACAAGAGCCATGTGGCTGCGGTTATCCTGCGCCGTGCCACGGAGCGCGCCTATAACCGAGCAGTAGCGGGATCAGATAGAAGATGAGCGTCGATATCAGTCTACGGGTCAATGGGGCCGAACACCGATTAGCGGTGGAACCGACAGAAACTCTAGTGAACGTTCTCCGTAACCGGCTCGGGATGACGGGTACCCACAAAGACTGCACTATGGGAATCTGCGGCGCCTGTACAATCCTTCTCAACGGCCAGCCGGTCAGTTCGTGCCTGCTACTGGCGTGCCAGGCGGATGGCGAGGCGATCAGAACTATTGAAGGACTGGAGCGCGATGGCGCATTGAGCCTGCTGCAGGAGGCTTTTCTGCGTTATGGGGCGGTCCAATGTGGGTTCTGCACCCCCGGCTTTCTCATGATTGCAGTGGCGCTGCTCGAAAAGAATCCTAAGCCCGACAGAAACGAAATCATCGACGCGCTGAAAGGAAATCTCTGCCGCTGTACCGGCTATACAAAGATCGTCGACGCCATAGAGTTTGTGGCGAACAACTGACGCTGGAAAAAGTGTTTTCTTTATCGCGGGAGTGCACAGTTTGGGTTTTTCGATTAAGAGACTTTATGCCATGCAAATGACCGGCGAACACCGCATTCAAGCAAGCCGAGAATCTAACTGGGCAGCACTTAGTGATCGTAATACCCTGCACCAAGCCATTTCCGGATGCGGGAACATTGACAAGATCTCGGATACCGAGCTCAAGGCCAAGATCAAGGTCGTGGTCGGACCAGTTGCGATGAAATTAGCTGACTTGCTGGCAGTTACAACCTGCCTGCTCAGGTAATATGGTTTACCTGTGGGGCAATTACGTGACACGATGCGCTCACCCAGGGTAGACGCGGAAGCGGTAATCGGGCAGGTGTTGGAGTGGCTTGCCGCCGGCCGGCAGGCAGCATTGGCGACGGTGGTGTCCACCTGGGGTAGTTCGCCGAGGCCGGTGGGTAGCCAGTTGGCGGTTAACGACCTGGATGAATTCGCCGGATCGGTCTCGGGCGGCTGCGTCGAAGGGGACGTAATTGAGCAGTGTCGGCGGATCATGGGTGATGGCGGCGCCAGTATTCTGGAATACCAGGTGGCGGATGAGCGCGCCTGGGAAGTAGGCCTGACTTGCGGTGGCACCGTTGTTATTCTGGTCAACACATTTACCGATGTGACCGCCTTGCAAACGTTGCACCAGTGCCAGCGTCAGCGTCAAACGGCCGCTTTGCTGATCCACTGCCAGAATGGGCAACAGGCTACGATCACCGCCAGCACGCTCGGCGCAAGTCTCCCAGCGGGCAGCCCCGATCTGGTACAGGTGCAGGAGCGGCTGACAACAGGCACTAGCGGTCTCCTGTCTGCACCCGGCGGACAGTGGTGCTGCAGGGTTTTTCAACCGCCCTTCCGGTTGGTGGTCGTCGGTGCTGTGCATATATCTCAGGCTCTGGTGCCGATGGCGCAGTTGGCGGGCCTCGATGTGACGCTGGTTGATCCGCGCACGGCGTTCGCCAACAGCGCGCGTTTTCCCGACGCCGAGATCGTAACCGACTGGCCGGACCGGTATTTTGAGCGCCGGCCGCCGGATGCAGCCACAGCTGTAGTGCTGCTCAGCCATGATCCCAAGATAGACGACCCGGCATTGATCGCGGCCCTTGGCTCGCCGGCCCCTTATGTGGGCGCCCTGGGTAGTCGCAAAACCCACGCCCGCCGGCTGGCCCGGCTCGCCGAGGCTGGCATTGCGTCGGCCGAGTTGGCGCGTATTCATGCGCCGATTGGCCTGGATTTGGGTGGCCGCAAACCGGCGGATATTGCGATCGCTATACTGGCCGAGATCGTCAGTGTGCGCAGCGGATCGGCCGACGGGCTGTGACTCGGCCCAGCCCGGCAGCTGGTGGCGGCTGTGACCCCGTCACAGCCGTGATCCTGGCGGCCGGCCACAGCCGGCGCATGGGTCAGCGCAACAAGTTGCTGCTGCCCATTGACGACACACCCATGATTCAGCACGTGGCACTTGCGGTGCTGGCTTCACGCGCTGATCCCGTCATCGTGGTGACCGGCTTTGAGGGCGTTGCGGTGCGCGCTGCCCTGGCTGGGCTGAAACTGGTGCTCGCCGACAACCCGTGTCCCGACAAGGGCCTCAGCAGCTCCCTGCGGATCGGGTTGAGCGCACTGCCGGCAGACTGCGCCGCTACCCTGGTTTGCCTCGGTGACATGCCCAGGGTGGGGGCGGTGCATATCGATGCCCTGGTGGCGGCGTTCCAGCAGCACGGGGAAGAGCCGATTTGTGTGCCGACGTACGGGGGCAGGCGCGGCAATCCGGTGTTGTGGCCTGTCCGCTTGTTTGGGGAGATTAAAGCGCTGACCGGCGACGCCGGCGCCCGCGCCCTACTGGCTCGTTACGCGGACCAGGTACTGGCGGTGGCAATGGCAGATTCTGCGGTACTGGTGGATGTAGACACACCCGGCTGTCTCGGGCAACTTGGCACTCCCACTGATGCCGTTTAATAACTTTCTGGTCGGGGGTCGCGTGACAACAAAGTGTTGACGGCGCGGCTGGGGTCGAGCCCCTCGAACAGCACCTGATAAACCTGTTCGGCAATTGGCATCTCCACCGCCATTTCCTGACTTTTACGGTGCAGCACACGCGTCGTGTTGACGCCCTCGGCTTCCTGGCCGATCTGGTCTAACACCTGGCCTAGGTTGTAGCCGCGAGCCACGCCCAGCCCCACGCGGCGGTTGCGTGACTGGTCGTCAGTACAGGTGAGAATAAGGTCACCTATGCCGGTTAGCCCCATGAAAGTGTCCGCCTGGCCGCCGAGCGCTTTGCCCAAGCGAATCATTTCGGCCAGGCCGCGGGTGATCAGCGCGGCCCGAGCGTTGGCCCCAAAGCCGAGTCCGTCACTGATACCAGCAGCGATGGCCATGACATTCTTGATAGCGCCGCCCAGTTGTACACCCCGCATGTCAGTGCTGGTGTAGACGCGGGTGCGCTCATCGCGGAACCAGCCGGCGACCGTCTCAGCTTGCGACTCGGTAGCTGCGGCCACGGTCAGCGCTGTGGGTAGACCTTGGGCCACCTCACCGGCAAAACTCGGTCCCGACACCACTACCGGGGTTGCTGACTCGCCGAGTATCTCGGCGAAAACTTCACTGAGCAACAGTCCACTGGCGGGTTCGAAACCCTTGGCGCCCCAGCAGATTCGCAGGTCTCCACTGTCTCCGGACCGGCAGCCGGCCAGCGCGCCGAGCACCGGCCGAAAGGCGTGACTGGGAACCGCTACCACCAGGTCGCGGGTCGCTTCGGTAACAGCTGCGAGGTCGGCGGTCGCAGTGATATTGGGGCCGAACGGGATACCCGGCAGGTAGCGTTCGTTGCTGGCGGTTGCGACCATTTCGCTGACCTGGTCCTGCTCGGGGCTCCACAGTAGCACCCGTCGCCCACAGCGGGCGCTTAAAAGAGCGAGGGCAGTGCCCCAGGAGCCGGCACCGAGGACTGCGACAGGCGCTTGGGACGGGGAATTCACGAGCCAGTGATGAACTGAAAGAATGCGGGCCGGTCGCTGCGTCAGTCACCCTGGCTTGGGGCCGGGTCACCGTTGCCGGCAGCTGCTCGGGATGGCGCAGTTTTTTTCTGCATGTACATGGCATCGAAATTAACTGGACTCAGCAGCAATTGGGGAAAGCCGCCCTTTAAGACCAGTTGTGCGATCGTCTCGCGCAAAAACGGAAAGAGTACATTGGGGCAGGCGGCTTCCAACATCAGTTCCTGCAACTCATCAGTGCCGCCCTTGACTGTGAAAACGCCGCCTTGTTGTGCCTCCGCCAGGAACACCGTCTTTTGTTGGTGCCGTGCAGTGACCGTAGATTTAAGCACCACCTCATAGAGGTTCTTGTCAGCGTCTAGTTGCCGGTGCTGTATCTCGAGATTTACCTCGGTTTCAGGTTTGTACTCGGACCAGGTGAATACCCCCGGACTGCTGGGTGATTCGAAGGAGATGTCCTTCACGTACACTTGGTGCAGGTTAAACACCGCTGGCGGAGGAGTTTGCTGGTCGGTCATTAACAGAAATGCTTCAACGCGGACGGCTCAAGTTCAGCGCTCGATCGGCAGATTCTCTTTCTCCCAGGCCGCGAGACCACCGCTTAACGTGTACACGCGTTTGAATTCGTTCTTGCGCAGAATTCCCGCGCTGCGACTAGCCCGCTGTCCATTGCGGCAGGACAGCACGATGGGACGGTCCTTGGCACGGTATTTCTGCAGGCGACCGAGGCTGTCCTTGACTTCACCGGCAGGGATATTGATGGCCGAGGGAATGTGGCCTTTGCGAAACTCCTCGCTATCACAAACATCGACGACCACGGCGTTTTCGTGGTTGATGAACTGGGGTAATTGTACCGCGCTGATCTGGGTACTGTGGCCAGCGCCGCGGCGCATGGTATCGATGCCGATCAACAAAGAGATGACGATTAACGCAGCAAAAAGGTACCAGTTGTTGGTAATAAACTCGATATCCATGGAATCTACAACGGTTCAGCAGGGGGGCGTAGTGTACAGCAGGGCGGTGCTGCGGTTGGCCCCACGGGTCGGATACACCGGCAAGTCAGTCAGTTGTGGGAACTACAAAAAGCGTCGCGCATAGTGGCCATCAACCGCAGAATCTTCTGGTCGCCAATCCGGTAGAAGACTTTGTTGGCGTCCTTACGCGAGGCGAGGATGCCCTTGTCGCGCAGGATCGCCAGGTGTTGGGAGATATTGCTCTGCGAGGTGCCAACCAGATCCACCAGATCCTGCACGCTGGTTTCGCTGCTTCCGGCCAGGATGCAGAGTATCTTAAGCCGCAGGGGGTGACCCATGGCCTTGAGCGCCCGCGAGGCGATGTAGAGGTCGGCCTCGTCGGCTAGGAAGAACTGGCTCGGGGTTTCCCCGTTGGCGGCATATTCGGTTTCGGGCGTAGCCAATGCCATGAGTACTAGGTTCCCCCAACAATCTAATATTAAACAAACGTTATACAATAATGTTCCGATTGTCCAGTCCCGGAAATGATCCGGCTGGCTCCTACTGGGAGCGTTTTGTCGACGCGCCAACGCTGGACTGCCGCGGGGCGACGAAAGCCTACAGTGGCGAGCGTTATACTGCGGGCAGCACCGTCTTTTGTGCGCACCTTACTTGCGCAGGACCTCCAAGAACATCGACATGATCCACTCAATCCGCTACTTGCTCGTTTTCCTTTGCCTTTTGGCCTTGGCCGGCGGTATCCATACGACGAGCGCTGCCGAAGGCTCTGGCAGTGCCGAGCTACCCATTGAGGAGTTGCGGCTTTTCGCCGAGATCTTCAGCAAGATCAAAACCGACTATGTTGAGGAGATCGACGATGCCACGCTGCTACAGGATGCCGTACGGGGTATGCTGAATGGCCTTGATCCCCACTCAGGCTACCTTGACCCGGAATCGCTGCGCGAGATCAACATCGACACCCGTGGCGAGTTCGGTGGGCTTGGCCTGGAGGTGACTCTGGACGATGGCGTGATCCGCGTGGTTACTCCACTCGATGGAACGCCAGCGCACAAAGCGGGACTGCGAAGCGGCGACCTCATCATCCAGCTAGATGACGTTGTGGTAAAAGGTTTGTCGCTGGACGAGGCGGTGGATCGAATGCGTGGCCGCCCCGGTACCCAGATCGTGCTGACGATCATGCGCGAGGGCGCGACTCAGCCCTTCGAAGTGACACTTAAGCGAGCCATCATCCAACTCCAGAGTGTCCGTACAGAGGTATTGGAGGAGGGGTTCGGCTATGCCCGCATCAGTCAGTTCCAGTCGGGAACCGCGGTTTCGCTGCGGCGTAAACTCGAGCACTTGGCCGAGACTGCCGGGGGCAGTCTCGCGGGACTGATACTGGACCTGCGCAACAACCCCGGCGGTGTACTCGATGCCGCGGTCGAGGTCAGTGATTTGTTTCTGCGCGAAGGTGTCATCGTCTTTACCCAAGGCCGTGCAGCAGATGCCGGGCTGACCTTTGATGCCACCCCGCACGACGCGCTGGACGGCGCACCGCTGGTGGTGCTGGTAAACGGCGGTTCGGCTTCGGCCTCAGAAATTGTGGCTGGTGCCTTGCAGGACCACGGCCGTGCATTGATCCTCGGCCAACAGACCTTCGGCAAAGGCTCAGTCCAGACTATATTGCCGATGAACAATGGCGCGGCACTGAAACTGACCACGGCCCGTTACTACACGCCCAGCAAGCGCTCGATACAGGCTACCGGCATCACACCCGACATCATTAGCCGCCAACTCGAACCGAAAGCCCCGAACGTCGATGACCGGGCAGAGATGCGCGAGTCGAGCCTTGCCGGCCACCTCGAGAACGAGAACGGGGGCAATGCGATTGACGAGGCAGATGTCGAGACCGTGCGACTACAGGATCGTGACTTTGAAGTTGGTGAAGCCTTGAACGTACTCAAGGGGATGGCCATCGTTCGCCGGCAGTCCTCCTAAGACGTCACCACTACGCTGGTCGGTTATGCCCGCAGCTAGTCGGTGGTGTGGCAGCGCCACGAACGTACCGCAGCTTCACGGGCATTGCCGAACAGCCACAATGCACCCGGCGTCACCCGAGTAGTGGGCTTTCTTTTATTGGAATCTGTTCGGGTCTTGCCGGCCCAGCGCAGCATCAGAATGCTGTTCTCGGAGCAGTCACTCGCGGCATACACTGAACAGACAGAAAAACCGACCTGAGCTACACGGTGCAGGTCGAGCACCAGTGGCAGATTGTGACAGCCCGGTGCCGCCCGGTTGGGGATCAGTGACAGTTCAACAGGCTGATTCTGGTTGTCGAGCCGGTAAAAACGGATCTGCGCCGGTTTTTCCGGAAACGGCTCGTGGGCGCAGGCTCCAAGCAGCAGGGCAATGGTCGCACAGGCGCAGGCCCGGCGCAGTCCAGCTCCGTCTAACACCATTGCTGGGCGCTGGCTGCGCGGGTTGGAACAGGCCCGGTGAGCCGGCTCATTACTCGTTCACTTATGGCGTTACGTATGATCAACGTTTGCGATGCTGGATGCGTGGTTGGCCGGAATATCACAACACCCAATCTTCCACTACCGCAGAGGCCGGCGCAAGGGATCGTGGCGAGGGCCTGGCCCAGGGTCGGCGTATACTCCGGTCACAGTTCTTAACTAAACCGGCGCGCCCCGTACGGCCCGTATCCGGACCGGCTCTTCATGTAATGCCCGATAAACTGGTCCTCGTCGACGGCTCTTCTTATCTGTACCGGGCGTTTCACGCTATGCCTGCCTTGACCAACTCCCGCGGCGAGGCGACCGGTGCGGTCTACGGCATCGTCAACATGCTGCGGCGATTGCGCAAAGAGTACGATGTAGCCTGTTTTGCCGTGGTCTTCGACGCGCCGGGGGGCACCTTCCGTGACCGGCTCTACCCCGAGTACAAGGCCAATCGTCCACCCATGCCCGAAGACCTCCGCGCCCAGGTCGAGACAGTGCATGCAGTGATCAAGGCGCTGGGTCTGCCGTTATTGTGCGTAGCTGACGTCGAGGCTGACGATGTCATGGGGACCCTGGCTTTGACAGCGGCACAAAGCGGCATGGATACGGTCATCGTCACCGGCGACAAAGATCTGGCACAGCTGGTTGGGCCACATGTGCTGATGAGCGACAGTATGAAGAACGTCACCTACGATGCCGCTGGAGTCGAGGATAAGTTCGGGGTGCCGCCGGAGCGCATCGTGGATTATCTGGCGCTGGTCGGTGATACCTCGGACAACATTCCCGGTGTGCCCAAAGTAGGGCCCAAGACTGCTGCCCGCTGGTTGCAGGAGTACGATTCATTGGACCAACTGGTCGCCCATGCCGACGAGGTGAGTGGCAAAGCAGGTGAAAACCTGCGCGCATCGTTGGAGCAATTGGCGCTGTCCCGGCAACTCGCTACCATCAAGTGTGATGTGCCGCTCGACCAGGATCCCGGCAGCCTGCGGCCCGTCGCCGCCAACGAACAAGCGCTGCGGGAACTCTACGCCCACCTCGAGTTCAAGACCTGGCTGGCCGAACTTGGCGGCGCCGACGCGGCGGACAACGAGCCAACGACGGCATACCAGGTTATCCTCGATCAGAGATCGCTGGCTGCATGGATCAAGCGGCTCGAGCAGGCGCCGCTCTTTGCATTTGACACCGAGACCACTTCGCTCAATGCAATGCAGGCGCGTATCGTCGGCGTTTCCTTCAGCGACTGCCCCGGGGCGGCCGCTTACGTACCGTTGGCGCACGACTACCTCGGCGCACCAACGCAACTACTGCGGGCGGCGGTGCTGGAGCAGTTGCGGGAGCTGCTGGAAGATCCCGATCGGCCCAAGGTCGGACAAAATCTCAAGTATGACCGCACGGTACTCCTGAACCACGGCATCGAACTCAAAGGAATTCGCTTTGATACGATGCTGGAGTCCTACGTGCTGGACAGCACCGGTTCGCGGCACGACATGGATTCACTGGCGCTCAAGTACCTGGGACACAAGACTATCCACTATCAGGATATTGCCGGCAAGGGGAAGGGCCAACTGGCCTTCAACGAGGTGGCGTTGGACAAGGCCGGGCCTTACGCCGCTGAGGATGCTGACATCACCCTGCGTTTGCACCAGGCCTTGTATCCACGGCTGCAGGCTGAACGGTCGCAATGCGACCTGTTCGAGAACATCGAGATGCCACTGGTGCCGGTGTTGTCACGAATTGAGCGCACCGGTGTCAAGGTGGATTGCGGCATGCTTGCCAGTCAGAGTGCGGAGCTTGGTGAGCGCATACAGGCCCTGGAGGCGCGCGCTCACCGGGAGGCGGATGGCACCTTCAACATCGCTTCGCCCAAGCAGATACAGGAAGTGTTGTTCGACCGCCTTGGCCTGCCGGTGCTGGCGAAGACACCCAAGGGGCAGCCGTCCACTGCTGAGGGTGTACTGGCCGAACTTGCCGAGCAGCATGAACTGCCGCGACTGATACTGGAGCACCGCACCTTGAGCAAGTTGCGCTCTACCTACACCGAAAAACTGCCAGGTTTGGTTAATCCCGACACCGGCCGGGTACACACTTCCTACCACCAGGCTGCGGTGGCGACCGGGCGACTCTCTTCCAGCGATCCGAATTTGCAGAATATCCCAGTGCGCACCGCGGAAGGTCGACGCATCCGCGAAGCCTTCGTGCCCGATCCGGGGTCAGTACTGGTATCGGCAGACTATTCGCAAATCGAATTGCGCATCATGGCGCACCTGTCCGCTGATGAGGGCCTGCTGGCCGCATTCGAACAGGGTGAGGACGTACACCGAGCGACAGCGGCAGAAGTTTTCGGCGTACCGCTGGCAGATATAAACAGTGACCAGCGGCGCAGCGCCAAGGCCATCAACTTCGGCCTGATCTACGGCATGTCGGCTTTCGGCCTTGCCCGCCAACTTGGCATCGACCGCGGCGAGGCCCAGCAATACATCGATCTTTATTTCTCGCGCTACCCCGGCGTACGTGCCTTCATGGACGCCACCCGCGAACTGGTCCGCGAGCGACGTTACGTGGAAACGGTCTTCGGCCGGCGTTTGTTCCTGCCAGATATCGCCGCCAGCAACCACGCCCGCCGCCAGGGTGCAGAACGTGCCGCCATCAACGGGCCCATGCAGGGTACAGCGGCCGACCTTATCAAACTGGCGATGTTGGCAATGGATGACTGGTTGACCCGGAACAGTTCCGCTAGCCGCGTCATCATGCAGGTGCACGACGAACTGGTATTGGAGGTGCCGGCTGGCGAAACCAGCACCGTGACTGATGCGCTGGTGGAACTGATGAGCGGCGTCGCTACGCTCAAGGTGCCGCTCAAGGTCGATGTTGGCATGGGCGACAACTGGGCCCAGGCCCACAGTTAAGCACTGTCAGCGTCTGGTCATGGGATTGTTCCCGAGCAGTTCCACGATGTGTTGGCGCGCTTCTTCGACGCCGGTGCCGCGGGTGGCAGAAAACAGCTGTATCTTGAGGTGGGGTATGTTGGCGAGCCCGGTGCGGGTTTGTGTCAGTGCTGCCATTGCCGCACTGCGACTCAACTTATCACTCTTGGTCAGCAGCACGTGGACGGGCAGGTCATTGGCTGCACACCAGTTAAGCATCTGTAGATCAAGCACCGTGGGCTGCCGGCGGCTGTCAACCGGTAGCACCAGGCCGCGCAGCGAGACCCGCTCGGCAAAGTAGCGCTGCAGGGTCTTCTGCCAGTGTCTTTGCAGTTCGCGCGGCACCTTGGCAAAACCGTAACCCGGCAAGTCCACCAGCCGGTGCTGATCGTCAAGGCGGAAGAAGATGATCTGCTGGGTCCGACCCGGCGTCTTGCTGGTGCGGGCCAGCCCGCTGTGGCCGGTAATGGCATTGATCGCGCTCGATTTACCGACGTTAGATCTGCCGGCAAACGCCACCTCGCTACCGCTGTCCTCAAACCAGTCGCGTGGCCGGTGGGCAGCGCCCAGGTACTCGGCCTGGCGCAGCAATTTCGTATCGCAAGGTACGGTTTTCACAAGGTATAATCGCGCGGTTCGATTTGTCGGGATAGTTGCCGGGCTAGGAGCAGTTTAATGAAACGGCTGACGTTGAGCATCACTATAGCCATCATGGCAGCGTTTCCGGGCAGTGTGTCGGCCGCAGGAGACGCTGGCGCAGGGCAACAAAAAGCGCAGGTCTGTGCGGCGTGTCACGGCCTCGACGGTAACAGCACCGGCAAGGATTTTCCCTCGTTAGCTGGCCAGGTGCCCGGCTTTATTGCGCAGCAACTGGCGAAATTCAAGTCCGGTGAGCGGGTCAGCGCCCTTATGGTCGGCATGGTGCAACTGCTGAGCGCGGCGGACATGGCGGATCTCGATGCCTGGTACGCCTCCCAGACACCGGCCCCCCGGGCCATTGGCGAGGCCCAGTTGGAGACCGCGCTCGTGGGTCAGGAACTCTTCCGCGGCGGCGCCAAGCAGTATGCTGTACCCGCCTGTATGGCCTGTCACGGCCCAGATGGGCACGGCGTGCCGGTCAACTACCCGCGCGTTGCGGGCCAGTGGCCCGAGTACCTGGAGAGCCAACTACTGGCTTTCAAGTCAGGCGAGCGTGCCGATCCAGTCATGGGGCCCATCGCCTTTCGCCTGTCGGCAACGCAGATTCGGGCCGTAGCATTGTATATGTCGGGCCTGCAGTAACAGCGGGCCCACCGGCTGCAGCCGTGTGCCCGAGTTTGGGCAGCGCCGCTTTGTTGCAGGCGGCCCGGATGACCCTCAGCGTATACTGCAGAACAGTTCCAACACCAGTCACAGTCATGAGCGCGGAAAAACTCTGGGGTGGACGCTTCAGCGACAGTACCGATGCCGCGGTGNAAACGTTCACCGCGTCTGAGCATTTTGATCGCCGGCTGGCNCAGTACGATATCGCCGGATCGATTGCCCATGCCCGCATGTTGTGCCAGTGCGGNGTGCTGACAGCAACTGAGCGCGATGCCATNGTCGAGGGCCTTGGTGCCGTTGCCAGGGAGATCAGTGATGGCAGTTTCGANTGGTCAGCGAGCCTTGAGGACGTGCACATGAACATCGAGGCGCGATTGACCGCCCTCGCCGGGGANGCTGGNAAAAAACTGCACACAGCGCGCTCGCGCAATGATCAGGTGGTCACCGACCTGCGNTTGTTCCTGCGCGATGCCATCGACCAGGCCACTGCGNGNATCACNGCTCTNCANCNCTCGCTGGTCGAGNTGGCGGAGCGGGAGGCAGAAACCATTATGCCCGGGTTGACCCACCTGCAGTCAGCCCANCCAGTGACCNTGGGGCACCATCTGCTGGCGTGGAACGAGATGCTTGAGCGGGACTGGCAGCGCTTCGGCGAGTGCCGGGCNCGGGTGAATGTCTCACCACTCGGTTCAGCNGCACTGGCTGGAACCAGTTTTCCCATCGATCGGCAGATGACGGCTGCGGAGCTCGGCTTCAGCGAGGTCGCGAACAACTCGCTGGATGCCGTCTCGGACCGGGATTTCGCTATCGAGTTCTGTTTCGCGGCAACCCTGTTGCACGTGCACCTCTCGCGCATGGCCGAGGAGTTGGTGCTGTGGGCTTCGGAGAGTTGCCGCTACGTCGACCTGGGAGACGCCTTTTGTACCGGCTCGAGCATCATGCCGCAGAAGAAGAATCCGGACGTCGCTGAACTGGTACGCGGTAAGAGCGGCCGTGCAGTGGGCAACCTCGTTTCGTTACTGGTGCTTATGAAAGGACAGCCGCTCGCTTACAATCGGGATAACCAGGAAGACAAGGAGCCCCTGTTTGACACCGTTGATACCACAATGGCCTCACTCGAGGTGCTGGCAGCGATGGTGCCGAACATGACCTTTGANCGGGCGCGCCTGCGCCAGGCCGCTGCCCAGGGTNACGCGACGGCCACCGACCTGGCCGATTACCTGGTGTGCCGCGGCCTGTCATTTCGCGACGCCCACCAGGCGGTCGGCCAATCGGTGCGTTTGGCGGCCGGGCGTGGGCTAGAGTTGGCCGAGTTGTCACTGGCCGAGTTGCGCGATTGCTGCGGTGAGATTGATGAGGACGTCTATGCGGTCCTGACTCTCGAGGGCTCGGTTGGCGCGCGCGACCATGTTGGTGGTACTGCCCCAGTGCAGGTTCGCGCCGCTGCNGCTGCTGCTAGGGACAGGCTTGCTGATCACTGAGTGGAAGATTAAATCAGCCGGATAAACCAGATGACAGGAAGCTTTCGCCTTGTGCTGTTGCTGACGCTGATCACTGCTTTGGCGGTTGGCCTGGTGATACTGCCGGGCTGCGGACAGAAAGGGCCGTTGTACCTTCCCGAACAGCCGCAGTCGCAAGAGCAGGAAGACAGCGACAGTTAGGCGATCCGCGGTGGATCATTTCGGTTACCGGCAGGATCGCTATTTCGCCGAGGACATAGCGCTGGAGNCGATCGCCGCTGAGGTCGGCACACCTTGTTATGTCTATTCGCGGGCTACGCTGGAAAACCACTACCAGGCTTTCGATGAGCCTTTTGGTGATTATCCTCACCGTATCTGTTACGCGGTCAAGGCCAATGCCAACCTCGGCGTACTCAGTGTACTCAAGCGTCTGGGCGCGGGCTTTGATATTGTCTCAGGCGGTGAACTTGAGCGAGTTCTGGCGGTCGGCGGTGACCCCGGGAAGATCGTTTTTTCGGGGGTCGGTAAATCAGTGGTCGAGATCCGCCAGGCGCTACTCAGAGGTATCCGCTGTCTAAACCTTGAGTCCGCGGCTGAACTCGAGCGCGTGGCAGATGTCGCCCGCGAACTNGGTGTTAACGCACCGATTGCTTTTCGGATCAACCCNGACGTTGACCCCAAGACCCATCCGTACATTGCAACCGGTTTGCGCGAAAGCAAGTTCGGTATACCCTCATCTGATGCGCGCCGCCTCTATGGCTTGGCCCAGGACACGGCCGGTATATCAGTAACCGGCATCGCCTGCCACATCGGTTCGCAATTAACTCAGCTGGCACCTTTTTGTGATGCACTCGAACGCGTGCTTGACCTGGTCGAGGTGTTAGCGGCCGAGGGTATCGAACTGACGCATCTGGATCTTGGCGGCGGTATCGGTATACGTTACCGCGATGAAACGCCNCCAGCCCCNGGGGAGTACACCAAAGCCATGCTCGATATCTTGCAGCGACGTGCTTGTAATTTGCCGGTGACCCTGGAGCCNGGTCGCGCCATTGCCGGTAATGCCGGCGTGTTGTTGACTCGGGTTGAGTATGTCAAGCCCGGCCCGANCCGCNACTTNGTCATCGTCGATGCGGCCATGAACGACCTACTGCGTCCGGCGCTGTACCAGGCGTGGCACGAAGTGGTGGAGGTCAGCCGAGGTGCCGGTCAGGTGGTCGAGTGTGACATCGTAGGGCCGGTCTGCGAGACCGGTGATTTCATTGCCAGGAACCGNTGTCTGGCAACGGCAGCGGGCGACCTGTTGGCGGTGCGCTCGGNGGGCGCCTACGGCTTCGTGATGAGTTCCAACTACAATTCACGGCCCCGACCAGCCGAGGTAATGGTAGATGGCGGACGCTATCATNTAGTNCGCCCGCGCGAATCTATTGAACAGCTGTTTAACGATGAACAGATTTTGCCCAACTAGAGTGCAGGCGCTATCCTGGCGGCCAACTCAGCGGGGCCCNNGTGGGCGCAGCCTGCAACGACTGGGGCACCGCTACCTGCGTGGTGAGGNCAGCNGATCTTGAACCTGTCGTTTGATCAGNCCGCCGACCGGGGCTTTCTGCTGTGGGTACTTGGGGCCTGCACAGTGCTGAGTGTCGCTTTGTCGGCGTGGTGCATATATATCGACGACGTCATCAACAACGACGGTGTCGAATATATTCGGGCAGCAGAGCGTTTAGCCCTTGGCGATTGGACCGGTGCGCTGTCCTTGTACAAGTGGCCGTTCTATCCGCTTTTCATGTTGATCGTCGGCAAGGTTACTGGTGTCGGCTACCAGATGGCCGGCCATATCGCCAACTCGGTACTGCTCTCTGCGGTCGTGGCGCTTTTCGTGCTGACAGTTCGTGCGCTGGGTGGAACTTCCCGCCGGTTGACGCTGCTGGCCGCACTGGTTGCGCTAATTCATCCCGCCTTCAATGAATACCGGGCATTCATCATACGTGACCCCGGCTATCTGGTTGGCTACCTGGCAGGGGTTTATTTCCTGTTTCGATACTGTCGCTGTGCTCGGCCCCGTTACTACGTTGGCGTGCTGGTGGGGTTTGCATTTGCCAGCCTGTTTCGCATCGAGGGTTTGGTGTTTCTTTTTTGCTCACCGATATTAATAGTACTGACAAGAACACAGCCGGTTCGGTCACTCGGGTTGCTCGCCACTTTCGCCAGCATCGTTGGGGTCCTGCTCGCCACAGTACTTGGTTGGTGGGCACTGGTGCCAGACGGTGCTGTTAAGTTTTCGATTCTGAGTGATCCAGTGCAGATAATCAGCACTGCCTGGGATCAGATTGCGAGTGGAATAAACAAAAAGATCAGCATTTTGCAACAACACTTTCTCGGCCCGTTCTCCGCCCGTTACAGCTACCTGCTGTTTGGTCTTACTGTACCCATGATCATCGTCTCCACGACGATATCTCAACTGACAGTACCCTGGTTCGTACTCACGGTTTTCGGGCTTCGAAACGACTCGGGGTTCGCGAATCATATCCAGGCTCGGACCTGGATTAACCTGATGCTGCTGCACCTAATGATCCTGGCAACATTTGTTCTGATTATGTTGTTTCTGGTAGATCGCTATTTGCTTGGTTTCTCTGTCACGGCGCTGCTGCTGATTCCCTTCGTCCTGGACAATATTCTCGGCAAACTACGCTGGCAAGACTTCAATAGGATAAAGCAGGTGCTGATAGTGATTCTGTTGCTGTGGGGCGTTGGAGAGAGTGTCAGTGGGCTGGACAACTTCACTCGTCACCAGCATCTGAAGGAGGCCGGCCTCTGGCTGGCCGGACAGACAGCAATCTCTGGATCACTGGTTTCGAACGATCGCAAGGTGGCCTACTATGCAGGCCGTCATGCTGACCTGGAAAATATCGTCCCCAGTTTTGGTGTGCTCGACAACGGGCTGAAGAAAAAGCGCTGGCCTGAGGCCGAATACATCGCTGTGGTCTGTAATCTGGACCTTTGCCAAAAGATCATTAAACACTTCAAAATAGTATGGAAGTACGATCAGATAAAAGTTTTCAGTGGCCATAAAGCGGGCAAAGTTCTTATTTACAGGCTGCGGCGCTGAGTACAGCTCAATATTTCCAATTTCGAAAAATCCTGGTTGGAACCTCGACTGCCACGGAGTAACCTGGGAGATCCCTGTTAACTAGACTGTGCGTACCCACGATATAATCACGGTTCACCGACACTGCGTTCAGCACTGTCGAATTTGCCCCCGGCCACGAGTCCAGGGCGCCGGCAAAGCAGATTTCCTGCTCGGCAAGGCCCGAACTCGGCCAAGCGTGATAAGATTCGCAGACTAGTATTGGAGGTCGTATTTTGCGTCTCGCGAGCACCTACCGGGTTGGCGTTTCCTAAACACCTGTTAGAGGGGTTGGCATAAGTCGATGAACAGTTAAAGGGGGGCTGAATCAATATATGACCAGTTTGGTGATCTTCGACGGATTTTTCAGGAAACGGTCGGTCAAGCAGTTACGACTGATCCTGGTGCTGGCGGCCACGTTGTCGCTCAGTGGTTGTAGTGATTTCTGGTGCTGGCCTTTTGAGTGCGGTAGCGAGAAAACCTCATCAGCTGTCGCTGATGACAGTAAAGCGGATACCTCGACTGACGACAGTGCGGACACCTCCTCTGATACCTCTAACGACACGGTTCGGCATAGCAACCAGTATCATCATTGGAATACCAACGCCTGGCATGGTCAGGGCTCTGCTCTGGTCATGTGCTCCAACGTGACCAACGGCATG
>PBTT01000057.1 GCA_002729195.1 Acidiferrobacteraceae bacterium | reverse complement strand
ATTCCCAAAACACTGTTCTCGATTTTTATCGGCCTGGTATTGAGTGCGGTGGGCCTGGACATCATCAGCGGTGAGCCGCGGCTCATCTTCGGTGGTCTGCCGGGCTTCTACCACGGCATCCACTTCCTGGTACTCGCTATCGGCATTTACGGTGTCGGTGAGATGCTCTGGACCATCGAGTCCAGCCACGGCGGCGTTAAAGTGTCGCAGGCCTCCTTTGGGCTGGGTCGCATCCTGGTCCATCTCAAGGGCCTGAAGAATTCGATCAAAGCCAGCCTGATGGGCTCTTTACTGGGGTATTTCGTTGGTATTTTGCCCGCGGCCGGGGCGACCCCGGGCTCGATCATGGCCTACGGCGTGGCCAAGACCATGTCCAAAGACCCCGATTCTTTCGGCAAAGGCAACATCGAGGGGGTGGCGGCGCCGGAGTCGGCTAACAACGCGGCCAGCACCGGCTCGATGCTGCCCATGCTGACCCTGGGCATACCGGGTTCGCCGACCACTGCGATATTGCTTGGCGGTATGGTGATCTGGGGTCTTGAGCCCGGGCCGATGCTGTTCGTCGAACACCAGGACTTTGTCTGGGGTCTGATTGCAAGTCTGTACGTGGCCAATTTCTTTGCCATGTTGATCAACCTGGCCTTCATTCCGGCCTTCATCGCCGTGCTGCGCATGCCGTTCACGATCCTCGCGCCCATCATCTTCGTGCTGTGCGTGGTCGGCGGCTTTGCCCCCACCCAGGACATGCACGATGTCTGGTTGATCCTGGCCTTCGGTTTGACCGGTTACCTGATGCGTAAGTTGGAATACCCCCTGGCCCCGGCAGTACTTGCCATCGTGCTGGGACCGCTCGCCGAAACCTCGATGCGCCAAGCCCTGTTGATGAGCGACGGCAGTTTGATGATTTTCTTCGAGCGGCCCATATCGGGCCCCATCATGGTTGTCGCCATTCTGCTCTTTCTGCTGCCGCTGGCAAAACACCTGCGTCGACGTCGGCGCACACCAGGCTAAACTGATGGCGGCCAAGAAAAAAAAGAAACTGAAAGCCCGCAACCCGGTCGCCCGGCACGCGCACAAGTTCAACAAGAGCGCCCCGCATCGGGACCGCACTGGCTACCAGCGCCGGCACCGGGTGGCTGAGCCGGGGGAGGAGTAGCAGCCGCACCAGGGCCGGCGTGGGCCGGTTAGGCGCAAACCGCTACATTTTGCATCTCGCTTGGGNAGACCCNTGGTTTTGAAGGAGAGACACAATGAATGATGATCTGTGGCAACTCGGCGCCTGTGAAATAGCACAGGGCATTCGCGAGAAACGCTTCAGTTGCGAGCAGGTCGTGGCCGCGGTCAGCGCACGCATAGCGGCCCTCAATCCGCGCCTTAATGCGGTAGTTGCCGATTACAGCGATGAGGCGCTGCTCGAGGCCAGGACCGCGGACCGGAAAATTGCCGAAGGTGAGGCAGTGGGCCCGCTGCACGGAGTGCCGGTCACCATCAAGTCCAACATCGATGTTGCCGGNAAGCCCACGCCCAACGGCCTGCCGGCTTTCAAGGACCTGATCGCGCCAGCCGACTCACCGGTGGTGAGTAACCTGAAAAAAGCCGGCGCTATCATTATCGGGCGCACCAACACGCCCGAGTTGTCGATGCGCCTCACCACCGATAATCCGCTACACGGGCGCACCTTCAACCCCTGGCATGAAAACGCCAGCCCCGGGGGTTCTTCCGGTGGGGCATCAGCTGCCGCAGCTGCCGGTTTTGGCCCCATCCACCACGGCAACGACATCGGTGGCTCGCTGCGCTGCCCGGCATCGAATTGCGGCCTGTCCACGCTTAAGCCCACCTTCGGCCGGGTGCCCACTTACCTGCCAACGGCCCCAGTCGAGCGCGGCCTGCTGGCGCAACTGATGTCGGTGCAGGGTGTTATCTGCCGCGAGGTGCGCGACCTGCGCCTGGCGATGAAGGTCTTGGCCCAGGGTGATGCGCGNGATCCTTTCTGGATGCCGGTNCCGTTNGATGANTGGCCGCAGGANCCNGCGCCNCTGCGGGTAGGAGTAACCACCGAAGCNTATGGTCACCCGATCCACCCACAGATCCGNTCGGCGATTGANCGGGCGGCCGGCTATCTTGCCGATGNTGGCTATGCGGTGGAGCCCATTACCACNCCNTCGGTAGATGAGGCNGCNCAGGGATGGTTCCGCTACCTTGGCGCTGAGCTCGAGACTTTTCTAATGCCGGTTGCCCGCGAGCACGGCAGCGAGACCATCCAGCAAATATTCGGGTGGTACTTTCAGATGGGCGAGGTGGCGAATGCTGACGATTATCGCGTGGGCATCAAGGAGCGCAGTGCGATGACCCGGCAATGGAACCTGTTGCTGGAGACCTATCCGCTGGTGCTGTCGCCGTACTTTCTACAGCCTACACCAAGCTGGGACTGCGATGCACAGAGCCTCGAAGGCACGCGCGAGTTGTTTAATGCCGCCATCTACAGCACCGGTATCAACTGGCTCAGTCTGCCGGCCGGGGTCACNCCNATCGGCATGGTCGAGGGCTTGCCCACTGGGGTGCAACTGATTGGCCGGCGCTTTCGCGAGGACCTGGTGCTCGANGCNATGGCGGCAATCGAAGCCCGGGTCGGGATGCTGGTGCGGGAATTGTGGCAACGGCCCGACATGGCCTGACCACGGACCTATTGAAAANGCCCGCTGGCGCCCGCAACTACAAAGATATGGAAAACCACGAGCACGGCCGCGTAGTAGAACTGGGTGCCGAACGGCTCCAGGCCCTGTTGCTGAGCGATGCCGTAATGACGGCGTACTCGATCACCGGCAGCCTGTCGGCGGCAACGACTCTGTGCAGCAACCTGATCGATGCCGAGTTGCCGCACGAGTACCAGGCGGCCGCGGTGTTGTCCAAGTTGCACAGTATCGCAATGAGCCGGCCCAAGCACTGAGCCGCGGCCGCGCAACAACTGACCCAGACCTCGCACAGGGTTGTCATCACCACACATGTCCGGAACACCGCGGCGCACTAATTTTCTGCGGCCGCTCTACCGCCTGGGTTGGTTGCTCATCTGGGGCGGCTGGCTGGCAGTACTGATCCTGGTAGTCCCGGTCGTGGCCCCGCCCGATGATGCTATCGGCTGGGTATTGCTCAGCATGCTGACGACCACGGGCGCCTACCTGTTGCACCGCTTGTGGGACTGGCATGTCATCGGCCGGCCGTTGCCGTGGGCGGGCCAGTCGGGAGATACCCCCGACCCACCACCCTGAGCCACCCGCAAAAGGAGATCGTTCTGAGCAAAGAGCCGGTGTTTCATAACTTCAGTGCTGCGCCAACCCAGGTGGCACCGTTCAGTCATGCCGTGGAATGTGACGGCTGGATCCAGTTGACCGGGCAGATGCCGACTGACCCGGATGACGATGCTGCAGCGCTGCCCGATGGTGTAGCAGCACAAACGCGGCGGGTGATGGACAACCTCGTGATCGTGCTCGAGGGCCTCGGGCTGGACCTGACCCATGTGCTGTCATGCCGGGTTTTTCTTACCGAGTTCAAACGCGACTACCAAGTGATGAACGAGGTGTACCAGTCCTATTTCCACCCTGAGCGGCTGCCGGCAAGAACCTGTGTGGGAGTGACAGGGCTCGCCCGGGACGCCCTGGTCGAGATCGATATGATTGTACGGCGCCCTTGACGGGTGCTCGGCGTTAGCGGCTGCGCCGAAAGCCTGCAATCAAAAGCAGTGCGCCGAGTGCCAGATACCACAGCAGCGTCCACCACGGCATCGAAAGACCCATGAAACTCCAGGCCACGGCCGCACACTCGCCGGAGCCAGTCAGCGCTTTTTGCAGTGCCTGGGCGAGTGGCAGATTGGCCAGCATGAAATCGAGGCCCGGGCCACACTCGGGGATGCGGTCCGGCGGTAGCGACTGTATCCACACGTGGCGCGCAGCGATGGCGGCACCAGTCAGCGCCACCACAGCACCGAGCAAGGCATAGGCTTTGCGGCCAAAGCCGCGCGGATTGTGCAATGCCCCGACCAGCGCTATTGCCCCCAGCGCGGCAAAAGCAAGCCGCTGGAAAATGCACAGCGGGCACGGATCGAGAAACTCCCGAAACTGCAGCCAGTAGGCATAACCGAGGAGGCCTGCACAGGCCAGAACTACCGCTATGCAAGCGACCCGGAAAAGTAATGAGCGGGAGGAGCGGCGCGGCATCAGTGCTTGAGCCCAGCGGGTTATTGAACGTTTGCCGAAGCGCACTGTGATTCAACTGCGCAGGTAAGAGGCGCCGTTGACATCGATAATGGTGCCGGTCGAGAACTCGGCGCCGGCCGAAGCGAGAAACAGCACCGCATGCGCNACCTCGGCCGGNTTNGCTACCCGTCCCAGCGGACTCTGGTTACGCACNNCATCNCCTTCGGCGCCGGCCAGGGTCGCAGCCGCCATATCGGTTTCGACGAAGCCCGGTGCCACGGCACCNACAAAGATATTGAGCGGCGCCAGGTGCTGGGCCAGNGACTGGGTCAGCGCGTTCAGGCCAGCNTTGCTGGCGCCGTAAGCGGGGCAATCCGGCTCGCCACGAAAAGCCCCGCGTGAACTGACGTTGACGATGCGTCCGCCACCATGGTTGCGCATGTGTTCGACTGCGCACCAGCACAGGTTGGCTGGCCCCGTGAGGTTGACGGCGAGGGTACGCTGCCAGGCGGTTTGCCATTCTTCGAACGACACTTCATCGACAGGGTGTGCCTCGAATATACCGGCGTTGTTGACCAGGATATCGAGCCCGCCAAGGCCAGCAATGGTTTGCCCAACGATCTGCTCGGCCACAGCAGCATCGGCGACATCGCCCGCGCACAGCATATGGCCTGTGCCGGCAAGTCCCGCAAGGGTACCCTGGGCCGCATCTTTATCTGAGCGACAGTGCACCGCGATCCGGGCGCCTGCGGCGGCAAACTGGCCGGCGACCTCTCGGCCAATACCGCGCGAGGCCCCGGTTACCAGAACTTTTTTGCCATCAAAACGCATGGTGGCCAAGCCTAACCCAATTGCGGCCACCGTGGTCGGGATTTCTGGCCCCGGGCGAGTTGTTGGCTCGGCGCCGGCCGGCCGGCAGTACAGGCGTGTTGTTACCAGGGTGTGAACAAAAAGTCAGTCGTTCTCGGGGGAAATCTTTTCTTCGTCCGGGGCCAGAGCCAGGCCTTCGACCACGGTGGTATTGGGTGTACGGTGGAACACCTCCGGTGAGAGTTTCAGTTTGAGTGAGCGGCTGCCGCCGCCGAGAATGATGTAATCGCACCCCATTACCCGCTGATCGACCCACAGTGGCAGCGATTCGGGCAGGCCTAGCGCAGTGACGCCGCCGATCTCCATGCCGGTGAGCATGCGGGTCTCCTCGGCCGAGGCGAAGGAGATACGCCGTACGCCCATGGTTTTGCGCACCCGCTTGTTGACGTCCAGGCGGGTGTCTGCGAGCAGCACACAGGCCGCATACTGCCGGGGCTCGGATTTGCCTGCCACCACGATCACGTTGGCAGAGTTGGCGAGAGGCACGTCGTAGTGGCGGCAGAAATCCGCGGTGTCGGCAAGTGCCGGGTCGCACTCGAGGGTTTCGAAGGCCACGCCAAGCCCCTGCAGTGCTGCCAGCACCGCGGTACTGGTGTCGTCGGTCAAGGGTGGGTCGGCAGGGGTCATCGTACGGGCCGCTGATAATTCCCGGGTTCGATCCATTGTACCGGTGACCACGGCGCGTATACAGTAGTGCCTTGCCGCCGGCAGCAGCCTGGCCGACACCGCCACCAGGGATACCATGACCGACTACAGCACTATGACCCGCAGCGACTCGCTGGACACTGGTTGAACCCGCTGTTGCCCAGCCGTGGATCGCACTGAACGTTTCTACACTATTGACCGCCTGCTGCGCTCGCACCGGGGCGTCAGCCTGCGCCAGTTGATGGAGCACATGGAGGTCTCACGCGCCACCGTGCGCCGCGACCTCGAGTACATGCGTGACCGGCTGGCTGCACCCATCGTGTGGGACCCGGCACAACGCGGCTACCGCTACGAAACCCAGGACGACATCGCCGCTGCCAACTACTCCCTGCCGGGACTGTGGTTCAACGCCTCGGAAGTGTATGCGCTGCTGACCATGGAGTACTTGCTCTCGAGCCTGCAGCCGGGGCTGCTCGAACCGCACATAGAACCATTGCGTGCCCGTATCCGCCGGCTGTTGGACAGCGGCGATCATTCCGTGGGCGAGGTGGAAAAGCGCATCCGGGTTTTGCACATGGCGGCCCGGCAGGTCGACAGCAACACGTTCGGGGCCATCGCCCACGCCTTGCTCAGACGCCAGCAACTGCAAGTCCGTCATCTCAACCGCCGCAGCGGTGAGGTAACCGAGCGTACGGTCTCACCGCAGCGCCTCGCCCACTACCGTGACAACTGGTACCTCGATGCCTGGTGCCACCTCAGAGACGGGCTGCGCAGTTTCGCGGTCGATGCCATCGAGGAAGCCCGTCTGCTGGAAGGGGAGCGGGGTAAAAGCGTCAGCGAAGCAGAACTGGAAAAGGTGCTAGGCACCGGCTACGGCATCTTTGCCGGCACCCGCACCCGCCAAGCCGTGTTGCGTTTCACCCCGGCCGCCGCCCGCTGGGTGGCTCGTGAGAAGTGGCATTCGCGCCAGCAGGGCAACTGGGAAGCAGATGGCAGTTATACCCTGACCGTGCCCTACGCCGACCAGACCGAACTGGTCATGGACATCCTGCGCCACGGTGCTGAGGTAGAAGTGGTCGCACCGGCAGACCTGCGCCAGGCAGTGGCCGAGCGGCACCGAGCCGCGGCCGCGCGCTACCGCTGAGGCGCCGCCGGGCGAGGCAATCCATCGCGTGTCGCTGCCGGCCGGGGTCACCGGGTGAGCCTGTAGGGGGTGCAGAATGGCTCTTGATGACTCACTCACTGCACCTTGTTGACGCTGTTTTTAAGCCGCTGCTTCTTTTTTGGAAAAACCCGAAGACGCACGATTTTTCTTTTCAAAACATAGTGTAGAACTCGATGTATTTCTCAGCAGATACACCGCCGCCGCCCGCCCCTCCCGCCGAACGGCCGAACGGAAATACCAGGACTTACCCAAAGGAAATTGTCACTGGTGATTTACCAATGCCAGAGCCATACGGCATTCAAACCTCGCCCCAGATCGACCAGATATCGACGGCTTTATCGAAAGCTTTGCCCGACCTTCACGATATTCCAAAGACGGCGCAAGGATATGGGTATAAATACGCTGCCCTCGATTCTGTATTGCCGATTATTCGAAAGGCTTGTGCCAAACACGGGCTTTTTATGCTACAGACCCCTTGCACCGGCGACGACGAGATTGGTGTGGCGACAATGGTTACCCACTCCTCCGGGCAGTGGATCAGCACCTCCTTCTCAGTGAAATTTGAGTCGCTCAGGAACATGAACGGCTACCAGTCTGCAGGTAGTGCAATTACCTACCTGCGCCGTTACGCCGCACTCAGTGTTTTCTCGATTTCCGGCGGCGACAACGACGCCGCCGGCATTGAGAAAAAAGAGAAAAAAGAAATTATAAAAACCCCGAAAAAAATCCTGGGGCCGTTAACCAGGTCAGCGGGTGAGGGGGCAAAGACTTTAGCGACCGCTTTCAATCAGTTAACCAAAGAAGAGCAAGCCGCCATCACCCCAGCTGACAAAGCGAAATTAAAGGCAATTGCCCGTGCCATACATTGACCTGGTGCAAGGAAGCGATGAATGGCTGGAAGCGCGTAAGGGCCTGTTAAACGCCTCTACTGCGGCAGCGGCTGCCGGTATGAGGGGTGCTTATTCATCACGAGCCGAATGCTGGCGCCAATATATGGGACAAAAAATGAAGGTCAACTCCCATATGGTCTTCGGCAGCGAGCATGAAGAGGATGCGCGCCATGACGGGGAAATTGCAATTAGCGCGCTCAGTTTCCCTACCGGGCTATTTATTCATCGTGAGCACGACTGGCTGGGTGCCAGTCCTGATGGGGAGTTTCTGCAACTGGGTTTGCACGAAATCAAATGCCGTAACTCAGAACCCTATTCCGCTATTTCTCCGCAACACATGGCGCAGATACAGGTACAGCTCGCCTGCGCCGACTATGACCAGTGCATCTTTCAGTCATGGACCCCGATAAGACAAAGAATCTGGCTGGTTCCGCGGAGCGCAGGCTACTGGAAATGGCTTTTACCCCTGCTGGAAGAGTTCTGGCAATACGTTATCAACCAGCAGCCGCCGCCAACGGTTAGGCCTAGAAGAATTGCACCAATTGATATTCAATCGGAGATCGTCTACGAAGGCTAGCTATGACCTGTGCCCACCACCTCGGCCAGGACAACTACTGACAATGGCCGCAAGTGTTGAGAATTCTGACTCGTTATGGTGTTTGCAGGTCGGGCCAGTATTTGCGGCATAATCTGGGCCCATGTCGCTGGTTCGATACCGCGTCGGTGAGAGCATCGGTTCAGCCACCGTGACTGATGGGGCCGGGACGGTCAGGGATAGGCGAGAAAGCCCTCGGCCGGTGCGGCATCCCCGTGCAGATCGACCAGCCGATCAATCTCGTCGTAAAGAGTCTGTTCCTCATCATCTTCCAGTTCACCAACTCCGATGAGTTCGGCCACCAGGCCGTTGTGCATGGTGCGGCGAACCTCACCCAGCGTGGGTGGCAGTTCCTCAGCGGTGTGGTCTATGTAATTCTCGATGACCGCAGAGAGTGTTTCGCTGGCGCGGGCGCGGACGAAACTGTCGGCGGCTACATCATCACCAAAGTTTTCAATAAGCGCATCGAGTTCGGCCAGCACGGCAGTATGGTTAGCTGGGTCGACCACCCCGACTTCGCTCATGCGTTTGAGCAGGTCATCTTCCATCATTATCTGCACCACGCCCAGGGTTACCGGTAGCTCGTCGTCGGCAGCGCTGATGGCGTGCTGCAGGGTTGCCGAGAGTTCGGCGCTGACTTCTTCGCTGATGTCTTCGGGTATGGCCATAGTGTGTTAACAACTGGCCGCGGCCAGCGTCACTCATTGTGCCCGAAAAGTGGGCTCGGGCGCAAAAAATACCGGCGCTTTCGTGCTGTTCCGTGATCCAGGTCACACCGGTGGCATCGATGCGGCTGGCCCGCGCCCCGGCGAAGCGGATTAGAATCATCCCCGGAAAAGCGCGGCACACCACAGCATGATTCCTCTGCACGACGACAATCCAACCCAGATCACGCCGCTGATCACGATCGCGTTCATCGGCTTGTGTGTGCTGGTTTTCTTCTGGCAGTTGTCACTGGGAACGGGACAGGAAGCGGCGCTGTTAGCGCTCGGTGTCATCCCGGCAGTGATTTTTGATCACGCCCGCCTGCCGCTTGAGCTTGTGTGGGTGCATCCGGCACTCACCCCGCTCACTTCCATGTTTTTGCACGCTGGCTTCATGCACCTGGCTGGCAACATGCTTTACCTGTGGATATTTGGTAACAACGTTGAGGACGCCATGGGTCATGGCCGTTTTATCGTGTTTTACCTTATTTGCGGCGTTGCTGCCGCCTTTGCTCAGGCCTTGTCCAACCCCGAGTCACCTATCCCCATGGTCGGTGCGAGTGGCGCCATCTCCGGTGTGCTCGGCGCCTATTTATTGCTCTATCCACACGCCCGGGTACTGGTAGCGATACCGCTGGGCTTCTACATCCACACCATGTCGCTGAAAGCCGGCGTGGTGCTCGGCATATATTTTGTCTACCAGATTCTCAGTTCGATGGTGGCCGGTGACGGCCCCGGGGTGGCGTGGTTCGCCCATATTGGTGGCTTCGTTGCCGGGATTGTGTTGATTCCGCTGTTCAAGCACCGCAACGTGCGCTTGTTGGCGCCGGCCCGCAGCGGTGGCTCATGGCATAAGCGGGGCCGCCGCCGCTGAACCCATGACACCCGCCGCCGCTGAACCCATGACACCCGCCGCGCTGCAAGATGGCAGTGCTGCTGTCGCGGTTGCCTGTGTTCGAAGCTGGCAACAGGTGCTGGCGGCCCGTGGTCACCGCGGTATGGTGCTGGTGGCAGGTCCGCAGGACTGGTGTCGTGAGCGCGCCGGTGATTTGTTGCAGGCCCTGCCGGCACCAGCCGATCAATGGTTGTGGCTGGGCGCCGGGGCGCCAGCGGGTGTGCCCGTGTTGCCGGCGAGTGCGGCAGAACGCGTGCTCGGCAGCGAGCATGTCGGCGTGGTCTTCGATGGCTGGCAGGGGCTCAACCCGGATGCCGTTGGTGCGCTGAGTGGTACGATCAGAGCCGGTGGCTTGCTATTGCTGCTTATGCCTGTACTGGCCGTGTGGGGTGAGTTTGACGACCCGTTCAAGCGTTTGTTAACGGTTGCCGGCTATGCCCCTGGCGAGATCGGTAATCGCTGGCTTGGACGCCTGCGCCGGTGCCTCAAGGATGATGGCAACGTTCTTTGGGTTGAGCCCGCAGGGATCACGGGCGGATCGTTGCCGGCAGTCGCGGCAAAAGTGCCGGCTGGGCCAGTGTCCAACCCGGATTGTTTGACCGAAGACCAGGCCCGGGCCGTACACGCAGTAATCAGAGCCTGCCAGGGGCAGCGTCGCAAACCCACGGTGCTGGTCTCCGATCGAGGCCGCGGCAAATCAGCTGCGCTAGGTATAGCGGCGGCACGGCTGTTGCAGGCAGGCGTCCGGCGTATTGCCGTGACCGGCCCACGGCCGCAGAGCGTCCAGACTCTGCTGGATCATGCGCAGCAGTTGTTGCCGGGTTCCCGCCGGGTTGGTGTTGGCGTTCTCGAGTTTGCAGAAAGCGCTATCGCTTACAGTCCAGCGGATCAGTTGAGTACAACGGGTTTTGCACCAGACATGGTGCTGGTGGACGAGGCCGCCACTATCCCGGTGGCCTTACTCGAGGGTTTGCTGGAACGGGGCTTGCGGCTCGCGTTTGCGACCACGGTCCACGGCTACGAGGGCTCGGGCAGAGGTTTCGAGTTGCGTTTCGGGCCGGCGCTGGCGCGCAACGTGCGCGGTATCCGTCATGTGAACTTGCGACAGCCAGTGCGCTGGGCAGCGGATGATCCACTCGAGCGCTTCATCGACCGTGCCCTGTTACTCGATGCCTGCAGGCAGAACCCGGCATTGCCACAACTCAATGTTGCGGACTTGCGGGTGACATGTGTGGATCGCGCTACGTTGGTCGATGATGACGACCTGTTGGATGCACTGTGGGGCCTGTTGGTTTCCTCGCACTATCGCACCCGGCCGCGTGACTTGCGGGTGCTGCTCGATGCACCGAATATTTCAATTTTTGTCAGCCAGATCGGTAAACATATTGCAGCCGCCGCAGTGGTTGCTCGTGAGGGAGGTTTCGCGCCGCAGATGGCCGCGCAAATATCGGCGGGCAAGCGTCGGCCGCCAGGGCACCTGCTGCCCGAGTCTATCGGCCACCAACTGGGTATGGCCGACGCGCCGCAGATGTCTTTTGGCCGAATCGTGCGCATTGCCGTGCAGCCCGGCTTGCGCCGGCGCGGTATCGGCCGGCGATTGCTTGACGCAGTAGCGGCCCAACAGGCCGCTGCCGGACTCGATTGCCTTGGCACGGTTTTTGGTGCCAGTGCCGCGCTGGTACATTTCTGGCGTGCAGTGCAGTATGGATCCGTGCGCCTTGGCGTTCGCCGCGGCTCGCGCAGCGGCGCCCATGCTTTGTTGATGCTGCGTGGGTTGTCACCACCGGGCCGCGAGTTGAGCAAGCGCTGCCAGCGGCGTTTTGCCCGGGAGTTGCCGGATCAACTGGCCGATCCCCTGCGTAGCGTAACCCCGCGAGTAGTGCTGGCGCTGCTGGCGGGGCTGCCACAGCCGACGTTGTCGGACGAAAGCCGTGAGCGGGTCAAAGCGTTTGCCAGTGGTCAAGCAGAGTACGAAGACGCAGTGGCCGCCATCGTTGCGTTTACCCCGTTGGTCCTGTCAGAGGCAGCCGATCGGCTTAGCGAAGTAGTTCGCCAGGCGCTGGTGCTCAAGGTATTGCAACGCCGCAGTTGGGCAGACTGTGCGGCGGCGCTTAGTGTCAGCGGCCGGCGTGAGGTGCTCACCCTGTTGCGCACAGGGTTCTCACAACTCGATTAAAATCATTACCGGCTCAGCCGTCGCGGGCCCGTGAATCCCGCGACAGATATACGCCCACAGCGATGATCAGCGTGATGCCGGCCCAGGCCCAGGAGTCGGGCAGGTCGCCGAACAGCAGGTAGCCCAGCACCACCTGCATGATGATCTCCAGGTAGAGAAAAGGCGCCAGCAGCGAGGCTTCCGCGTATTTGAAGGCGCGTATCAGTAACAGGTGGCCGGCGGCACCGGTGGCCCCCAGCATCAGCATCAGTGCCAGATCCACCAGCGTCGGCGTCACCCAGAACAGCGGCAGCACGACGCTCATCAGTACAAAGCCGCCCGCTGACTGCCACGCCAGCGTCACCAGTGGTGGCGTATTGCCGCTGAGTTGTCGCGTGGAAAGAAAATACAGGGAGAAGAACAAGGCCGCCGCCAGCGCCAGCAGGCTGGCCCAATGGAACTCGGAGAAACCCGGTCGAATGATGACCAGAACAGCGGCGAAGCCGAGCAGTGCTGCAATCCAGCGGCCAGCCGGTACCTGCTCGCGCAGGAACAGGGCAGACAGTACGATCACGATCACCGCATCAAAGAAGATGATGGCAATTGCGTCGGCCAGCGGGATGTACTTGATAGCGCCGAAGAAGCAGCAGGTGGCGGCCAGCAGGTACAGGCCCCGTCCGATCTGCAGTGCAGGTCGTGGTACTGTCAGCACGGCGCCGCCGTGGCGCCATAGCACTACCGGCAATACCAGCAGGAAGTGAAAGAAGAATCGTGCCCAGACCAGTTGCAGCACCGGGTAGCGACTGGTAAGCAGCTTGGCCAGCGCGTCCATGAACGGCACTACCAGCATGGCAGCCGCCATCAGAACGATGCCCCGGGAAGGCCGGGCGAAACGCTGCTGGTTCACGATACTCCTTGACCCGGAACGGGCTGGCTGTTGTAGGCCGAAAGACGGGCTCCGGTATGATACGGCTGCACCATACTCATCGCCAGACGGGCGCGACCAAAGCGAACTACCAGGGTCGCGGAGTCCCACAGTTGCACCGCCGGGTAGTGGCCAGGAAACGATGGACAACTACAATTTGATAAAGACCATGCACGTGACCTGTGCGGCAATCTCGGTCAGCGGTTTTGCCGCGCGCGGCGTGTGGATGTTTATGGGCTCGAGTCTGTTGCGGCACAAGCTAACCCGGGTGCTGCCGCACGCGATCGACGCACTGCTGTTGCTGAGTGCGCTGTGGCTGCTGCTGCTGTCCGGCCAGCACCCGACTGGTCGTGACTGGCTGACGGCCAAGTTAGTTGCCATCGTGCTCTACATCGTGGTCGGCAGTGTGGCCCTGAAACGCGGCCGCACCGCCCTGACGCGGGCCTTAGCGTTCGTGGTCGCGCTGGGGCTATTCGCCTACATCGTCGCGGTGGCCCTGGCCCGGCAGCCCTGGCCGTTTGCTTGATGCCGACGGACATCAACATGGCTACCCCTCCTGTTCCACCAAGCCCAGGGGTTACCGCGGTGGTGGTCACGTACCATCCCGACCCGGCGACCCTTGCGGCACAAGTCAAGTGCCTGGCCGGTCAAGTGGAGCGGTTGCTGCTGGTGGATAATGGCTCTGGCAATGCGGCCGAGATCGCGGCGCTCGCCGGTGAGTATGACTGGGTTGAATTCATCGGTGCCGGCAGTAACCGGGGCCTGGGTTGGGCCCACAATGAGGGTATCCGGCGCGGCCTTGCCGACGGTGCTGACGCGATACTGTTGCTCGACCAGGATAGCCTGCCGCGCTCGGGCATGGTGGCGGCACTGGCCCGGGCGCTCGTCGGCCAGTGCCAGCGGGGCGTTCAGGTAGCGGCTGTGGGCGCACGCTATCTGGGCAGTGACATCGGCCACCCGTCTTACTTCGTGCAGTTTCGTCCCTTGCGGTTCCGCCACCACTTCTGTACCGAAAAGGACGCTGGTGAGATTATTCCGGCTGATATGCTGATCTCTTCCGGGGCACTTTTCCCCCGCGAGGCGTTGCTCGAACTCGGGCTAATGGACGAGGGCCTTTTTATCGACCACATAGACACCGAGTGGTTCCTGCGCGCAAAAGACCGGGGCTGGCGTGTTTTCGGGGTGTGCGATGCGGTCATGGACCATGGTCTGGGCGAGCGCACTGTTATGGTGTGGCTGGGGCGCTGGCGCTACCTGCCGGTGCACCAGCCGTTCCGCTATTACTACATCTACCGCAATAGCGTGCTGCTCTACCGGCGTTCGTACCCCAGCCGTCGTTGGAAATACACCGACATGCTGCGCCTCGCCAAGATGTTCGTGGTCTTCTCGCTTTTTGCCGGCAACCGTAGACAGAATCTGCGGATGATGTGCCGCGGCCTGGCCGACGGCTTCAAAGGCAGGAGCGGCCCGATCGACGCTGATTTGCCGCGCTAGGACGATCGCCTCAGAATAAAGGACGCGGCAGGCCCCCAGGCAAGACACGTCGACCCCGGTACCGATAGCAGGGTCGCCTTGTTACAACCAAAAGACAACACATTAGAGCTCATGCGGACTTCTTTTCTGGTGCCGGTTTACGACACCGATCCGGCGGTGTTGCGGCTGTGTATCAATAGCGCTCTCAAGGCGGCTGACGACCAGCACGAGGTTGTGATCGTCGATGATTGCTCGCGCCGCGAGGAAACCTGCGCTTTCCTCGCGCGCTGCACCGAGACAGGCTTGCCCAACCTCAAAATACTGCGCAACCCACAAAACAGCGGTGTGTCCTACTCGCTCAACCAGGCGGCCGCAGCCGCGGCCGGCGAGCTGTTGGCACCGGTCGATCACGACGACGTGGTGGTCAGCCAGGGCTTCCAGCAGACTCTGCGCTGTCTGCGGTACTACCACGCGCAGTGGGCTTACTCCGACGAAATCCAGGTGGACGCAAACGGCTTTCTCATTCGGCGCATGTTCAAGCCGGACTACAGCCCGCAATTGCTGCGCTCAATCATGTACATCAACCACCTGCAGGTGTTCTCGCGCGAATTCTTCGACAGCGTTGGCGGTTACCGGGAGGGCTTCGAGGGCAGCCAGGACCACGATCTTGCTTTACGTATGTGCGAACAACTCGCGCCGGTGCACGTAGAGGCAGTGGCCTACCATTGGCGCATCCTGCAGAGCACTCAGTCCCGTTCCGGGGAGACCATCTCGAGCCACAGCGTGGACCATTCGAAAACCGCCCTGGAACAGCACTTCGCACGGCTGCAGTTGCAAGCGCAGTGCGAACCCGTGTTGTTCCGCCGTCATCCCGACCAGGCGCCGGAACCAATCGGCGTGTATCGCTCCAGAATATTGCCCAGGCAGCCCCTTACTGTGGCCGTCATCATTCCGTGCAGGCTCGGCACGACGCAGGTGGTCAACAATGCCAGGATCACGCTGCTCAATCACTGTCTGCAGTCCCTGAGCCGTTCCCTGGCAGAACAGGATGACCAGCCGTTGCCACGGCCGGCCGTAGAGTTCGTGTTGGTGATAAATCACGAAGACGCCGTTGAGGATGCCAGGGAGGCCCTTACCCGCTACGGTTTGAGCGGCAGGGTCGTACAAGATGAAGCTGGCTTTAATTTCTCGCGCAAGTGCAACCTGGGTGCGCGGGCGGCGAATGAAGATATCCTCGTTTTCCTGAACGACGATACTGAGATGCAAACAGCGGGCTGGGCTGCCCACGTGACCTCACTGCTGCAGGAGGATGATATTGCCTGTGTTGGCGGTATGCTGCAGAACGCAGACCGTACCGTCCAGTCCTGCGGCGATAACGTCGGNCGNAACTCAGCCGTGCACTATGCCCCGAATCCTAATGCCGCCGACGTCGGCGATGCGATGCACCGGTACCTGGCCGACCATGAGACCACCTCTGTCAGTGGTGCTTTTCTCTGCTGCCGCCGGTCCACTTTCCTGGCACTGGACGGTTTCTCGCCGGCTTTTCCCAACAGTTTCCAGGACGTGGATTTCTGCCTGCGGGCGCGAGCCAAGGACATGCGCTGTATCGTCTCGCCGCACATCCGGCTATTACACTTTGAATCGGCAACCCGTGATGCCGAGGTCGACTACGANACCCTCAGTGTAATCCGCTCCTTTCACGGNCCGGGTCTGGCCGGTACCGACCGTTATGCCCTGTGGCGTTACCAGCCGATCCATTTTTCGCTGTGGTCATACAACGGGTTGAAGTTTCGTCTGTTTCTTATGGCCCGGGTGTTGGTGCGCGCAGCGCGGCGGATAGAGAAGGCGTTTACCTGCGAGCCGCGCTGCTGGCGCGGGGTGCTGAGAAAAAGCGAATTCCGGGTGCGTTGACAGAATGCTGGAAATAACAGGGGAAATATCATGAGTCGAAATTCACGCTACGATATCCTGTTCGAGCCGGTGCAGATTGGCCCGGTCACCGCGCGCAACCGTTTTTNCCANGTGCCCCATTGCAACGGCATGGGNCATGCCATGCCAAAAAGCGTTGCTGCCATGCGCGGCATGAAAGCGCAAGGTGGCTGGGCGGTGGTTGCGACCGAGGAGTGCGATATCCATGCGTCCACCGACGCCTTACCNTGGGCCGAGGCGCGACTCTGGGACGATGAGGATGGGCGCCGCTTAGCGCTGATGGCCGATGCGGTGCACGAACACGGGGCACTGGCNGCGATAGAACTGGTGCACAGCGGCCACAACGTCTCCAACCGCTATTCACGATTGCCGGTACTGGCTGTGTCGGACTGTGCGGTTACTAGTTTTGACCCGGTACAGGCCTGTGCCATGAGCAAACGGAATATTGCAGACGTACGCCGCTGGCACCGGAAGGCGGCACTGCGCGCACGCGCGGCGGGTTTTGACATCGTTTATGTTTATGCCGGCCATGANCTTGCTCTGCCCATGCACTTTCTNAGCCCCCGCCACAACCGTCGNACGGACGAGTACGGTGGTTCGCTGGAAAACCGGGTGCGTCTGACTCGCGAACTGCTGGAGGAGACCCACGAGGCAGTCGGCGACCGTTGTGGTGTTGCCTTTCGNTTTGCTGTTGACGAGTTGCTGGGTGATGCCGGTATTGCCTGNGCGGCAGAAGGGCGNGAAGTGGTCGAAATGCTGGCCGAGTTGCCGGACTTGTGGGATGTCAANGTCAGCGACTGGGCCAACGACTCGGTCACTGCCCGGTTTGGNGAAGAGGGCGAGCAGGAACCCTACATCGCGTTCGTCAAGCAGTTGACCACCAAGCCGGTGGTCGGAGTAGGGCGCTTTACCTCACCCGACGCGATGGTCTCTCAGGTAAAGCGCGGCATCCTCGACATGATCGGCGCAGCGCGGCCTTCGATTGCGGATCCTTTTTTACCCCAGAAACTCGAACAAGGACGGGTCGAAGATATTCGCGAATGCATCGGCTGCAACATCTGTGTCAGTGGTGACTGGACGCAAAGCCCGATCCGCTGCACGCAGAATCCCACCATGGCTGAAGAGTGGCGCCGTGGCTGGCACCCGGAGATCATGAATGCCAAAGGATCGAGCCAGCAGGTCCTGGTTGTTGGAGCCGGCCCCGCCGGGCTTGAAGCNGCCATGAGCCTCGGCCGTCGCGGTTATACCGTGGCACTTACCGACAGCGGTGATGGCGGNGGCCGGGTGGTGCGCGAGNCCACACTGCCTGGNCTTGCCAGTTACAAACGGGTCACCGACTATCGNCTTGGTCAGATNGCGGCCGCGGCCAACGTCAGTTTTTATCCCGGCAGCGAAATGGATATCGACAGCATTCGAGAGTTTGGTGCCGACCAGGTGCTGCTTGCGACCGGTGCACACTGGCGCAGTGATGGTATTGGTCGGGCCANCTGGATGCCGGTGGCCGGCATCGACCGCCACTTAGCGTGCTTTACGCCGGACGACATTCTTGCCGGTAGACAACCCGCCCAGGGACCAGTTCTGGTCTACGACGACGACCACTACTATATGGGTGGAGTCATCGCCGGCTTACTGGCCGACGCTGGCCTTGCAGTGACCCTGGTGACTCCTGGTCCCGAGATCTCCTGCTGGTCACACAACACTATGGAGCAGCACCGGATCGAACGCAGCCTGCTGGAGAAGGGTGTATCGCTGGTGGTTAAGCACACGCTTTCACAGGTCGAGTCCAGCGCGGCAGTTTTTACCTGTAACGTGAGTGACCGTACGCTAGAGTTGGATGCTGCTGCCCTGGTGATGGTGACACTGCGCGTACCAGATAATCACTTGTATTTTGCCCTGGCCGGTGAAGCAGAAGAGCAGTTGGCCGATCTACCCTTTGGCTTGCAACGGATCGGCGATTGTATGGCCCCGGGCACCATCGCCGCAGCCGTTTACGATGGTCACCGTTGTGCCCGTGAACTCGACCAGATACCCGACCCCGACAGCGTGCCATTCAGGCGCGAGCGCCCGGAGATCGACCTCCCGGGTACTTGAGAGCGAACCCGCTCAGGTCAACTCGTTGGCTTTATCCTGTGCGCTAAGCGCTGGATCGCGTTCGGCCGGATCACCGTAGCCACCACCACCGGGTAGCAGCATGAGCAGGCGCTCGCCTGCCGGAATGATCTGTTTGCCCTTGGTCTTTAAGACCTTGCCGCTGGCAAGGCGTACTACGCCCGGAGCGCCATCGATACCGCCATGGCGTCCGCGGGCCGGNTAGTCGACCCGGTCGAACAGGGCGAAAATTGCAAACGGTGCCCCTTGCGCGTGTTCGACCTCGATGGNCTGGCCGTGGCCGCCGCGATAGCGGCCGACACCACCGGACCCAGGGCGCAATTCTTTGCGGTGAAAGATGACCGGAGCGATCGATTCGGTGATTTCAACCGGAGTGTTTCGCACGCCCGAGGGAAACGCGGTCGCCGACAGGCCATCGCGCCAGGGTCGGGCGCCGGCACCGCCAGAGTGAAAAATAGTGACCGAGAACGGCGTGGCATCNCCGTAGTTCACCTCACCCAGCAGGCCCGGNCCCCCGCTCATCATCGGGTTCCACAGGCTGGAACTGCCTTCGGCTGGCGCCCGCCCGGGCAACGCCTGTTCGAGGCAGCCCAGCACCACGTCGGGCAGCATCTGGCCGATGACGTGGCGCACCGCCACTGCGTGTGGNCGCGNTGCGTTGAGNATACTTCCGACCGGCGCTGTCACCCGGATCGGCTCCAGTGAGCCGGCGTTGTTGGGCACGCCGGGGCCGATGACACAACGNACCCCGAAAGAAGCATAGGCTTGCGTATAACTCAGCGGCACGTTGATACCAAAGGGTGAAACGCCTGATGTGCCGGAGAAATCGACTGATACTTTGTCTTCACTGATCTGCAACTGGGCCTTGAGCGTGACCGGCTCACCGTANCCNTCCACAGTCATCTCGCTGTCCCAGCAGCCGCGAGGCAGTTCGGCTATCTCGTCNAGCATGGCCTGGCGTGAACGCGCGATGATATGTCGGCTGATCTCGTCNAGATCNGCCAATCCAAACTCGGTCATCATCTCNACCAGGCGGGTACAGCCGATCGCATTACCCACGGTCAGTGAGTANAGGTCNCCGATTACCTGATCTGGCTCACGCACGTTGGCGCGAACGATGGCCATCACGGCTGCAGAGGGTNGACCCTGTTCAAAAAGCGGCAGGATCGGCAGACATAATCCCTCCTCGAATACCTGGCCGGCATCCGGGCCGAAGCCGCGACCNCCGATATCGACCACGTGGACGGTAGCGGCAAGCAGACCAACAATCCGGCCGTCGATAAAGGCGGGAGTAACCACGGTGAAGTCGAAGAGATGGCCGGTGCCCAGCCAGGGATCATTGGTGACAAANACATCGCCTGCCTGCATCCGCTCCAGCGCAATCGCCTCGAGAAAGTATCCGACCGATGCCGCCATAGCATTGACGTGGCCCGGGGTACCGGTGACAGCCTGNGCCAGCATGCGCCCAGAAAGATCAAANATGCCGGCAGACAGGTCGCCAGCTTCGCGCACGGCTGTCGAGAACGCGGTNCGGATCAAGGCCTGGGCCTGCTCTTCGACAATNCTGATCAGCCGGTCCCAGATAACCTGGNGCTGGATGGTTGCCAGGNTGCTCCCGGCNACCGGAATAGNNGTGGCTGCCNGATGGCCATTACCGACAAGGTCACCGTAGNCGTTGCAGGATACTTGCCATTGNTTTGGCACGATGAGCGTGGTCTGGTCTTCGGTAATTACTGCCGGNCCCTCGATGCATACTCCGGAGACCAGGNTCTCGCGGGCCAGCACCGAACACTCTNCCGGCTCGTTGGCGCCTGGCATTTGAACTGTTCGCNGATCCAGGATGCCCTCGACCGGTTTGACCTCGCACGACAGTNATTCGCGGGCGNTTTCGTCCGCCGGGACCGAGGCAGTCAGTGACCAGGTCAGAACCTCCAGCGGAACGCCGGGGATACCCTGGCCGTATTGCGCCTGGTAGGCTTTGGCAAACGCGGTACTGATGGTCTCCTGATCGGCGTCGGTCAACGGCCGGTTTGGCAGACGGACCTTGATTTCGTGACCCTGGCCGGCATAACGAATGTAGGCATGGCGGATCTCGGTGATGTGTGCTCCGCGGGCACCGAGTTGCACAGTCGCCCATGCCTCACGTGACATCTCATCGAACAGTGCATTAATCGATATCGGGTCGAGCTCAGTCAAGANGGAAAAACGGCTGCGCACAACTTCGAATGCGACGGGCGCAAGCAGAAAACCCACAGCTGAGCCCACACCAGCATCACGCGGGATGATGACCTGGGAGATGCCTAGTTTGCGCGCGACCGCCATCGCGTGCAGCGGCGCNCCACCACCGAAAGCNATCAGTGTGCGCTGGCTAACATCGGATCCTTTTTCGACCGCGTGTACCCGNGCGGCGCTGGCCATATTTTCATCGACGATTTCGATGATTGCCTGGGCGGCACTATCGATATCAGTNCCCAGCGGCTCACCTACGGCACNGTGCACAACGTTGCGCGCAGCTGGTAAATCAAGAGACAAGCGCCCNCCGGCAAAGTCGTCGGCGTCGAGGCGTCCCAGCAGCAGGTTGGCGTCGGTGACGGCGGCACTTTGACCGCCCTGGCCGTAACAGGCTGGCCCGGGATCAGCCCCTGCGCTCTCGGGACCTACCGTGACACGCCCCAGTTCATCGACCTGGGCGAGTGAGCCGCCACCAGCACCTATTTCCACCATATCAACGACNGGGATCTTGATCGGCATACCACTGCCTTTCATGAAACGGTGGGCCCGGTCGATCTCAAACGTGCGTGACAGTGGCAACTCGTAATCGTCTATCAGGCAGATCTTGGCGGTTGTGCCACCCATGTCGAAAGACAGCACTGATGTCTCGCCCAGTGTGCGGGCAATATGGGCCGCCAGGATAGCGCCTCCGGCAGGGCCGGATTCGACCAGCCGCACTGGCAACGCGGCAGCAGTTTCGATGGTGACCTGGTGGCCGCCCGAGGTCATCAGCAGGCAGGCACAACCAAAGCCCGCCTCGGCCAAACGCTGGCGCACATCGACAAGGTAACTGGATATCAGTGGTTGCACGTAGGCATTGGCGCAGGTGGTACTTTGGCGGTCATATTCACGGATCTCCGGACAGACCTCACTCGACAGCGAGATATACAGATCCGGGAAGTGCTGCTGAATAATCTCGCGTACGCGCTGCTCGTGAGCCGGGTTAGCATAGGCATGCAGCAGTCCTACTGCGAGGCTCTCGATGGACTCGACCTCGATGCGCTGGATCAGTTCGGTGACGGAAGGTTCATCCAGGTCTTGCAGCACCCGGCCACGGTAATCCATCCGCTCGCGCACCCCAAAGCGCAGCGAGCGCGGTACCAGCGGCGGATTGCGGTCGGCATCGAAGTTGTACTGGTCGAAGCGGTTTTCGTAGCCGATCTCCAGGGAATCGCGATGGCCCTCGGTGGTGATGAGCGCAGTGCGGGCGCCACGGCGCTCGATCAAAGCNTTGGTGGCAAGCGTGGTGCCGTGGGTGATGAGGGCCACATCGGCAGGTANTGCCGNGGTTTGCGNGAGCACCTGCGCGNTGCCTTGCATGAATCCCTCGGCTGGATTAGCCGGGGTGGTCAGTACTTTGGCGGTATACCGTGTTGNCCCGACCTGNAGAACTGCGTCGGTAAAAGTGCCGCCGATGTCGACGGCAATACGCACACTGGGGTTCATGGCATCGGATGATCCGTGACCTGCAAGCGCCCGCCGCCGTGCGCTTCAGAAGCTGTCCTTGAGCTCGCGAATGCGGGTGAAGACTGCTACCTCGGATGCGCCGGTGAGGCCTACGGTCTGCTGCAGNTTGGAACTGTGTGGCCGTAAGAAAGGGTTGGTTCTTTTTTCCAAGTCCAGCATCGAGGGTACCGTGGGCTCGCCGCGCGAGCGTGCGGTGTCGATCGTGGCACAGCGCTTCGCCAGATCCGGATTGTCCGGCTCGACGGTTATGGCAAAGCGGGCGTTGGCCTGGGTGTATTCATGGGCGCAGTAAATCCGGGTCTGCCCGGGCCAGCGCAGGATCTTCTGCAGGGACTGCCACATTTGCGCAGGGGTCCCTTCGAACAGCCTGCCGCAACCCAGCGCGAACAGAGTATCGCCGACGAAGGCGATGCCGTCCNCGGGCGCGTGGTAAACGATATGCCCGCTGGTGTGCCCCGGCGTGTCATGCACTTCGAACCGGTGGTCACCCAGGGTCACGCTGTCGCCTTCACCCACCTCCCGGTCAATGCCGGGAATGCGGGCGGCATCGGCCCGCGATCCGACAATACTGCAGCCGGTACGCTCCTTGAGTTCGAGATTGCCACCGGCGTGGTCAGCGTGGTGATGGGTGTTGAGAATAAGGTCGAGCGTCCAGCCCTTGTTGGCAAGGGCGGCAAGGATCGGTTTGGCTTCTGGTGTATCGATGGCTGCCGTCAGGCCGCTCAGTTCATCGTGGACCAGGTAACCGTAGTTGTCGTCCAGGCACAAGAACTGGTGTACTTCGATGGTTGCTGTCATGTTGTTTCTGGGTTGTGGTGGCCGCTGATGAAGGCGTGCAGAGGCCTGGTTTGCTCGAACTGTGCCTGTTGTTCTGGACTGGCTTCTTTCTGGTAGTCACGTTTCCACTCGTCATAGGTCATGCCGTAAACGATTTCGCGGGAGCGATCGTAGTCCATCTCGACGTTCTGTTCTTTCGCTGCAGCAAGGTACCATTTCGACAGGCAGTTGCGGCAGAAGCCAGCGAGGTTCATCAGGTCGATGTTCTGCACGTCGCTGCGCCTTTGCAGATGTTCAACCAGGCCGCGAAACGCGGCGGCTTCGATCTCGATGCGGGTCTTTTGGTCCATGCGCCCTCCTTGTNNCTNTTGGCCGCCTGCATCCGGGGATGCATGATTCTTTTAGAGAAAATTCTAGCATCCACCGGTGTGGACGCGNNCGGGTGTGGCAGTGCCCGGCTGGTGGGATAATAACTCCGGGCAAGGTNCGGTATCGAGGCGCGACCGACCTGCACTTCGCTTGCACCGCCCTGGACGGAGCCTGAATCGTGTTCNAGACCCCTGCTGATGTCGAGTCTGCTTTTTTCCAGGCTATAAANNGCGCCGACAGCGACGAGATAAAGGCTATCGAGACAAGTTGGCGCAGGATTTNTTCCCATCCGGCCAGCATCANATNCAGCCTGGATAAGNNGCNGCNNCTGCNGCAGGATACCCTGGTGTTNCACCGCGCTTCGCCCGTGCCAGGCAGCNGGCAACCGGTCGATATCCACNCGGGATGGGTGCCTTGAGCGACCGGCCGGTGATGTTGGTCCACGGGGTCCTGACCAACGGCATGGAGATGACGCTGCTGCGCCGCCGACTTCGGCGCCAGGGTTTTGCCCCGCGGCAGTTCAGTTACCACAGCCGGCACCTTACCGTGGCAGAGAATGCCTGTGCTCTGGAAGATGCACTTGTTGACTGGCGCGACCAGGCGGTGGTCGATTTTGTCGCGTACAGTCTCGGTGGGCTGGTATTGGCCCATTTTTTTGCGCAGCAGGCCTGGCCGGTACCTGGCCGCGTGGTGTTGCTGGGTGTACCGTTGCGTGGCAGCGAGGTTGCAGCAGAACTGGCACGTCGCCGTTTCGGTCGCTGGTTGCTGGGCCAGTCGTTAGTCGATGGCCTGCTGGGAGGTACACCGGCCTGGCCGCGCCAGCGTGAGACGCTGATGATCGCTGGCCGGCTGCCTTATGGCTTGGGTTATGTTGCGACCCTGGGTCGCCTGCGCGGTCCGAACGATGGCGTGGTCCGGGTGTCAGAGACCGATGACCCCAGAATTATCTATCGTCAGGTATTGCCCGTCACCCACAGCAGTTTGCTGATCTCGTCCCGCGTGGCGTG
>PBTT01000056.1 GCA_002729195.1 Acidiferrobacteraceae bacterium | reverse complement strand
CAAATTCCTGTTGCGCCACATGAAGGCTATTGCCTGCACTGTCGAACAGGATCGCCCGGGAACTGGTCGTGCCCTGGTCAATGGCAAGCAGTTGAGGGGCTTTTGTCATCGGACTAACAGTGTTACCCTGGAAAAGGTACAATATCAAACATAAAAATACAAATACAAACTCAAAACGACACCTGACAGGAGATGGCACCTCGCGGGCTCGTCGGCGCAACAGCCAGAGGACAGTCGATGAATCTTAACCCCAGACAGCGAAAAATTCTCCAGATCATTCACGCTCACGGCTCGGTATCGGTAACCGACGTCGCGAAGAAGTTTTCAGTGACCACCCAAACAGCGCGACGTGATATCGCTGAACTTTGCCGCCAGCAACTGGCAGAGCGACACCACGGCGGCGCTATGCTGCCGAGCTCAAGTGTCGAAAATATTGCATATACCGCCCGCCAAACCCTGAACGCGCACGCGAAGAAACAAATTGGTGTTCTTGTTGCCCAAATGATTCCAGAAAGCGCGTCTTTGTTTATCAATATAGGGACAACAACAGAGGAAGTCGCAAAAGCGCTCAAACAGCACAAGAAACTCAGGGTAATTACAAACAACCTCAATGTAGCCGGAATTCTTGCCGACAATCCCGGGATCGAATTAATTGTGACCGGCGGGTTGGTGCGCAGCCGGGACCGGGCGGTAGTGGGAGAGTCNGCGGTGGATTTTATTCAGCAATTCAAGGTTGATTACGGAATCATTGGGGTGTCAGGAATCGAGGAGGATGGCACGCTCCTGGACTTTGATTACCAGGAAGTCCGGGTGGCACAGGAGATTATCAGGAATTCTCGCAGCGTTTTCCTGGTGGCTGACCACAGCAAGATTAATCGTAATGCGATGGTGCGGTTGGGACATTTTTCCGAGGTGTCTGATTTCTTTACAGATGAGGCAACATCACCAGAGTTAACAACGGTGCTCGAAGAGGTNCAGACCAAGTTGCATATTGCGGCGCCCATTAAATAATCCGAGCGCTTCACTTGAAAGGATTACAACAGGGGTCTTCTCCTTGGACAGCACCCAAGGATGGCGAGTCTGATTCTGATGCTCCGGTGTTCTCTCGGCTTGATCATATCGAGGCTCTGACAGCAGGTGTGTATGACACTCTGGTCATCGGTGCTGGTATCAATGGTGCGACTTCAGCTGCAGCGTTAAGTCATGCCGGTGCCCGAACGGCAGTGGTCGATTGCGGTGATTTTGGCGGATGCACAAGCCAGAATTCCTCAAATCTGATCTGGGGTGGTATCAAGTATCTGGAAAACCTGGAGTTTGGCCTGGTGCGCCGGCTCAGTCTCCAGCGAAACGAATTGATGCGGACCTATCCAAGCGCAATACAAGAAGTCCGCTTTTTCGTTGCAGTCCAGAAGAGTTCAAGAATTCCCCCCGCTGCGATGTGGCTGGGCTCCTGGCTTTATTGGTTTTTCGGTAACTGCCATACCAATCCGCCGCGTATTTTTTCGCGAAAACAATTAAATAAAGAGATATCTTTGCTGCGTTCAGACCGGCTTCGTGGTGGTCTATGTTATTCCGACGCGCGGCTGGTCGATGGCGATGCCAGGTTCGTCTTCAATCTGCTAAGAAAGGCGGTTGTGGCCGGCGCTGTCGTTGCAAACTATGTCAGGGTTGCCGATCTTCACTTTAGCAGTGACGGAGTCTGGGACGTGACGCTTGAGGATGCTATCGGTGGCAGCCGATTTCATGCCAGAGCGCGTACTCTAGTTAATGCCGGCGGCCCATTTGCGGATCAGTTAAATGAACTGGCGGACTTTGACTCCGATGCCCATCACGTTTACTCAAAAGGTGTTCACCTCATTGTGGACAAAATTTTGCCAGCCGATCGGGTGCTGGCTATTTTTGCCGAAGATGGGCGGATGTTTTTCGCGATTCCTTTCTGCGGGAAAACCTGCATCGGGACGACGGACACTCAAACGACCAACCCGATCGTAGAGGTCACCGATTCAGATCGACAATTTATACTTGAAAATATTAATCGACATCTCGATCTGGAAGTGCCCCTGACTAAGGCAGACATCCTTGCAGAACGCTGTGGCGTGCGGCCCCTTGTGGTCTCCGAGCGTGACAGTTTAAATGCGGCGGATTGGCATAAGTTATCAAGAAAACACAAGGTAGAGTTTGATCGTAGTCGAAACCTCGTCTGTGTTTTTGGCGGCAAATTCACCGATTGCCTTGAAGTAGGTCGCGAAGTACGCGAAAAGATCGGCACCTGCGGCCTTTCGCTTACACAAGCCAGTTGGTATGGGGAGCCGGGTGCTTCGGCGAGGAGTGACACCCGTGCCAGGGTACAGCAGGCAAAAGAGACGTCCGAGCAGGCGGGCCAGTTGCCATGGGGCCGGCTATGGCGGATTTATGGGGAGTTAACAGGATGGATTGCGGATAGAATCTGCGCCGATCCAATACTGGCGGAAATCGTGATTCCCGTAGAAAAGATCTCCAGAGCAGAGTTAGAGTGTATCCGGGACACCGAATCGGTGGTGAAGTTTGAGGATTTTCTCCGCCGACGGACATCGCTGGCACAGACCCATAGCGACAGGCAACTGGCGACCCTGGCAGGGATAAAGCAGGCAGGCCAGATCCTCTTTGGCGATGAGGCTGAATACCGGTACAACGAGTATTTCTCGCCGAGGGTAGCGGTTGACTCCAAAAACTAAACAAAGAATTCCAGTTAAATAACGGAAAAATTGTATAAATTCTTGATGTCGTAAAATGTTCATAAATATTTCGAAAAAGTTGTATATTGTTGCATCAAGTTGTTTTTGGTGTTAACCTGAATTCCCCTTTTCAAATTCAGGAAATCAAGATTTAAGAGGAGGTTTCATGATGCAGTTAAAAAGCCTGGCGGCGTCAGGGTACACTGCAGCGTGAGTTTCGCGCGCTCATGAAGGGAAATTTTCTAGAGCGCTATCAGCGAACAACAAAAAACGGGAGCGTGGAATGGCCAAGCTCCCCTGCAATCACCGTTTTGGGAGAGAGAATCATGAAAATGCATCTATTGCGCCGGTGGGGTCTAGTTGCCGCCGGTATTCTTGTGTTGCCCTTTGCCCTTTTCGCCACCGCTCCCGCGGCGGCCGAAGAATGTAGTAATCGGGGCGATCTGGACGTCGGGTACTGCGACAATGACGGCGATCTGGTTGCCGACACCCCGGCTGATTCAGGAAAGTGGTTGAATCCGGACACCCTGATCTTCTCGTATACCCCGGTCGAGGATCCTTCCGTTTACGAGAATGTATTCACCGAGTTCATGGAATATCTTTCCCAGGCCACCGGTAAAAAGGTCAAGTGGTATGGCGCTGAATCCTATGCCGCCCAGGTCGAGGCCATGCGTTCGGGCCGCCTGCACGTGGCAGGCATCTCTACCGGGCCGACGGTGTTCGGCGTCAATCTGGCCGGTTACGTCCCCATCGCCATCATGGGCAAGCACGACGGCAGGTTTGGTTACAAGCTGCAGCTGATTACCCACAAGGACACCGACATTACGAAGGTTTCCGACTTGAAGGGCCGCAATGTCGCCCACGTCACGCCGTCGTCCAACTCTGGCAACCAGGCGCCAAGGGCTCTGTTCAAGTCACTGGGCGTCGAACCCGACAAGGATTACGAGGTCAAGTATTCAGGCAAGCACGACAACTCAATCATGGGTGTCGCTAATAAGGACTACGAGGCTGCCCCGGTTGCTTCCAGTGTCCTGGATCGTATGCACGATAAGGGTGTAGTCAACAAGGACGACCTACGCATTATCTGGGAATCCAAGTTGTTCCCGACCACGTCGTATGGTTATGTGAACAACTTGCACCCCGATTTGCAGCGTCAGGTCACCTATGCTTTCCTGTCCTTCGATTGGGCGGGCACGGCGCTGCACGAGGAGTTCGGCAAGAAGTCGGACCGCTTCATTTCCATCAGTTTCAAGGATCACTGGTCGGACATCCGCACTATTCAGAAAACCAACGGGACCGTCTACAGCCAGGAGTCCCTGAAGGGTCTGAAAGTAAAGAAAAAGAAAAAGAAGAAGAAGTAATAGACACAAGAAGAGCCTGAGCTACGCTGAAAACCGCCACCTTGACCCAATCAGGGTGGCGGTCCTTTGTGAAAGGCCGTTTATGCTTACTGTCGAGAACCTTACCAAGGTCTACCCCACAGGCGCGAAAGCGCTGAGCGACGTCAGCTTCTTAGTTGACGAACCCAAGGTCATCGCCATCATCGGCCCCTCCGGCGCCGGCAAGAGCACCTTGATCCGCTGTGTTAATCGCCTGGTGGAGCCGACATCGGGGAAAGTCCTGCTCGGAGATACCGATGTCATCAGCCTGAACCGGCGCGGGCTGCGCAAGGCGCGTCGGCGCATGGGCATGATCTTCCAGGAATACAATCTGGTCGAGCGCCTGACAGTGATGGAGAACGTGCTGTCTGGACGGCTCGGATTCGTCGGATTCTGGCGAGCTTATCGGCGCAAGTTCCCGTCCGATGACGTGGCCGCCGCCTTTCGGCTGCTCGACAGGGTTGGGCTCGAGGGCTACCACAACACCCGCGCCGATGCCCTCTCCGGTGGCGAGCGCCAGCGGGTCGGCATCGCCAGGGCGCTGATGCAGGCTCCCGATCTGCTGTTGGTCGACGAACCGACGGCCAGCCTCGATCCCAAAACATCACGCCAGATCATGCGGTTGCTGGTCGAACTGGCTCATGAGGCCGGCACTCCGGCACTGGTCAACATCCACGATGTTGCCCTGGCCCAGACCTTCTCAGATCGCATCATCGGTCTGGCCGCCGGCGAAATCGTTTTTGACGGCAGCTCCGACCAGCTTACGGCTGATGTGCTGACCCGAATCTATGGTGAGGAGGATTGGAGCACCACCATCCGCACGGACGATGACAACGATAACGGCATGACCGAAGGCAGCGATGAGGGGAAACAGAAGGGCAGGCCCGAGAAAGACCAGGGCTCCATCCCGGAGGCCTCGGCGGGGTGACGGCCCAAACCAAAATTCAAGGCGCCACGCCACGCCAGTGGCATACCATCAAACTTATTGAAAATCCGTATTTGCGATACGGCTTTCTCGCCCTGGTTGTTGTTTATTTCTTCTGGTCCTTGGGCACCCTCGATATCGACTGGCACCGCGTTGACAGCGGCATGACGCGGGCGGGGAATATGTTTTCGCGCATGGTGCCGCCCGATTTCGGTCGTTGGGAGCTGCTGGTCAAAGGGTTGGTGGAAAGCGTTCAGATGGCACTGGCGGCGAGCTTTTTCGGCATGATCGTGGCAGTGCCGCTGGGGTTGTGCGCGGCCGTTAACCTGGTTCCTAAGCCGGTCTATCTGGTGGCGCGCACGATCATCGTGTTGTCCAGGACTTTCCATGAGGTAATCATCGCCATTTTTTTCGTCAAAATCTTTGGCTTCGGCCCGCTGGCCGGCGTGTTGACTTTGATCGTGGCGTCGGCCAGCTTCATCTCGAAAATGCTGGCCGAGGACATCGAAAACCTGCCGCCGGGCCAACTCGAAGCCGTGCGCGCCACCGGCGCCAGCTTCCCCAAGCTGCTGATTTACTGCATCTCGCCGCAGGCCTTGCCACGTTACCTCGGCGTTTCAATCTACCGCCTTGACGCCAACATCCGCCATTCGACAGTGGTAGGCATCGTTGGCGCCGGCGGCATTGGTCAGGTCCTGGCTGCAAGCTTCAGCCGCTACGACTATGATTTCTCCCTGGCCATATTGATTGCCATTGTCACCATCGTCTTTGTCGGCGAGTTTTTCTCCACCTGGGTGAGGGGCCGGCTGAGATGAGCATGGCCGAACACGCCCGTAAATACCCGGAGTTATGGCAGCGCTTTACACCGCGCCAGACGCTGGTTCGCTATAGCTGGTACATGGGCGTTATTTTTGTCGCCGTGTGGTCGGTCAGAAATCTCGACATACCCTGGTTCTATTTCCTCGACGCCCATATTCAGGCAGCAGACCTGGCGGTCCGTATGTGGCCGCCCGACATGGATTTTCTTGGGCAACTTTACGACCCCCTGATCGAGACCATCCACATTGCCACCCTGGGTACGGCAGTGACCATCGTGCTTGCCTTTCCAGTTGCCTTCCTGGCGGCGCGTAACACCACTTTCAATTCTGTCACCTGGTTCATAGGCCGCCTGATTCTGGTTACCTCGCGCTCGGTGAACACGGTGGTTTGGGGATTACTGTTCGTCGCCATCTTCGGCCCCGGTCCGATGGCCGGCATCTGGGCCATCGCCTTTCGCTCTATCGGATTCATGGGCAAGCTCACTGCCGAGGCCATAGAGGAAATTGACCAGGGCCCGGTCGAGGCTATCGAAGCCACCGGTGCCTCGCGCCTGCAGGTGTTGTGGTTCGGTATCCTGCCTCAGGTATTGCCGGTGATCTACGGCACCACCGTTTACCGCTGGGACATCAACATCCGGGAATCCACCGTGCTTGGCTTTGTCGGTGCCGGTGGTATCGGCATCCAGCTGTACGCCTCAATCAACCTTTTTTCCTGGCAGGAAGTCTCGCTGATGTTGATCGCGGTGTTCTGCGTGGTAGTAGTTAGCGAGTTCGTTTCGGCAATCGTCCGCCAACGTATAACCTAGCCCGCATCCTTGCAGAAGTGCCAGGCGCTACTGTAGCCACAGCGACGGGGTCGGCGTTCCCGTACCCAGCAGCGTAATTTTCACCGAGCTCTCCCCCATAGCCATCGATTCCACGGCGATGGTATCCAATTTCCACCGCCCTTGAAATAGTTGTCCCTTTATTGCGGTCTGACAGACATGCTAGGCCCAACACAAACCCAATTGAATTTGGAGCAAAATAGCCCGGTGTCAGCAGACGTTGCGCCCAAGACCCGGAGAGCCCATGCAGCCGCTTAGCCAATGCCCGGCCAGAATCCTGGCCAAACTGGAGATAATACTTCTGGATCTTGACGATACCCTTAGTTGGAAGGGCCTGCTTCCAGGGTGTGCCTACGGTGCTCTTGAGATCCTGCAGCAAGAGGGCCTGGGGGTGGCGCTAATTACTGGCAGGCCCGCAGGATGGTGTGACCATATTGCCCGAATGTGGCCGGTTAACGGGGTGGTTGGAGAAAACGGTGCATTTTTCTTTCATTACGATCGGACATCAAGAAAAATGGAAAGGCAGTATTGGCGAACAACAGCACAGCGGAAAGCGGATCGTAAGCAGTTGGAGGCTATCGAATCCCGCATCCTTGCAGAAGTGCCAGGTGCTGCTGTAGCCACAGACCAGGCATACCGGGAATCAGATCTCGCCATCGATCATTGCGAGGATGTTCCAGCGTTACCTGGCGATCAAATTGACCGGATTGTCGAGATTTTCCAGCAGGCCGGGGCAACCGCAAAGATCAGCTCCATACACGTCAACGGATGGTTCGGAGATTTTGACAAACTGGGCATGACAAAACGCATGATTAAGAGGGTATTCTCTATAGACCTCGAAGCAGACCGTACGATCGCCACCTTTGTGGGTGATTCCCCCAACGATGCGCCGATGTTCGATTATTTTCCAGATGCCATCGGCGTAGCCAACGTTCGCCGTTTTCTGGATACTCTGGAGATAGCGCCGCGCTGGGTAACGGGGCAGCCGGGAGGATTTGGCTTCGCCGAGTTTGCAAAGGCGGTGGTCGCGGCAAGGAAATAGACCCAATCGNTTATGGCTATCGGACGACTGTCAAAATGGAAACCGTGATCGCTAGNCCTGCGCAGGNACTTCTACCAGTCACAGANTGCGACGAGGTNTTCCCGGTGCACCGGATCTACTGCGTCGGCCGNAACTATGCGGCNCACGCGGTCGANATGGGNCATGATCCNGACCGGGAGGCGCCGTTTTTTTTCCAGAAGAATCCGGACAACCTCGTNCCTGGNGACGGGGAATTTCCCTATCCAGACCGCAGCACCGATGTACAACACGAGGTCGAACTGGTGGTCGCGCTGCAACACGGCGGCAATAACATTGCCGTTGGGCAGGCACTTGCGTGCGTATTCGGTTACGCGGTGGGCCTGGACATGACGCGGCGCGACCTGCAGGCCGAGATGAAGCGCCAGGGCCGGCCATGGGAGATTGGCAAGGCTTTTGAACATTCGGCGCCATGTTCTGCCATTGCACCGGCTTCAAGCATTGGGCATCCGCAGCAGGGCCCGATTACGCTGGAGAAAAACGGCGAACTCTGTCAGGCCGGTGACCTTGCGCAGATGATCTGGAAAGTGCCAGAGATCATCAGCGAGTTGTCAAACTACTTCTGCCTGCAGGCCGGGGACCTGATCTTCACCGGTACACCGGCAGGCGTCGGGCCAGTTAGCCGGGGTGATACCTTGACGGCTGCCGTGGCCGGGGTCGCAGCGCTCTCTGTAACGGTTACCTGAACTTTGTGCAAAAGCCTGCGCGGGAATTTGGCGGCCGTTAAAACGCACCCTGGGCCATCAGCCCGCAGACCGAGATCAGGATTGAAAATGAATATGAATTTTTATGACGTGGAAAATGATGCGAGGCGTGCATTCGACACGTTGATGGCGGGCGGCGCAGCGATTATTCCGACCTATGTCGGCTATGCCATCGTCGGCATTTCCGAGGCGGCGATTGACCGCACATTTGTCGCCAAGTGCCGAAAAAAAGGCAAATTGCACGCCTTTACGGGCAGCCCCGAACTACACGACTCTCTGCATATTCTCGATGACAAAACCCGTCGGGTAATCCGATCAATCTGGCAGGAAGCCGGGCTGACCGTCGGTTGCGTGGCGCCGGCACAGATTGATCATCCAATGATCCAGAAGCTGCCCGAAGCCATCCGCTCTCAAAGCATTAAGGACGGAACTATCGCCATGCTTCTCGGTGCTGGCCCGTTCCTCGATGTGCTAGGACGACTCAGCTACGAAAATCAAATTCCCATCATTGGATCGTCGGCCAACGTAACCCAGCAGGGTGTGAAATTTCGGGTTGAAGACATCGAGCCCGAAGTGATCGCCGCCGCCGATTTGGTTATCGATTACGGATTGATGCGATGGGCCTCGTACAATTTTTCATCGACCATGATTGATTTTCGGGATTATTCTGTGGTCCGCAACGGTGCTTGTTTTGATCTTCTGCAGGATCTTTTGCGCCGCCAATATAATATCGAAATCTAGTCGGTTTTTGTGTTCTTCTTGGCGAAGTCCAGGAAGGATTGCTCCCGAGCCCGCAACTCGGGTAATCCCACCACTTCCATATAGTCGTCGAAGGTCACCATCTCGTCGGTAAAGGATTCTGTCGAACCAGTTGTTGCGATGGTCCGATAGAGAGATCGCATCTGTTTGGTAAGGGCGAAAATGCTGGCCACTGGCCAGACAGCTGTGGCGTAGCCGAGTTGTTCCAATTCTGTGGCGTCAAGGGTCGGCGTCTTGCCGAATTCTATTATGTTGGCGAGCTGAGGCGCATCGACGGAGCTGCAAATGCGTTTCATATCGTCGGTCGCGGTCGGCGCTTCAACGAACACCAGATCACACCCGATCTCGGCGAATTTTTGAGCGCGTTCAATGGCCGCGTCGAGACCGTGCACAGCCAGCGCGTCGGTGCGACCCATAATCACCAGATCCGGATCGCTTCGGCTGTCGAGGGCCGATTTAAGTTTGCCGATCATTTCCTCCAAGGGGATTACATCCTTGCCCGGAGTGTGGCCGCAGCGTTTTGGAAACACCTGGTCTTCAATGAACAGACCGGCGACACCGGCCCTTTCGAATTCGCGCACTGTGCGCGCCACGTTGGTTACGTTGCCGAACCCAGTATCGCCGTCGGCGAAAATCGGCAACTCGACCGAATCGCAGGCCCTAGCGTAATGGTCGGCCAATTCACGCAAGGACAATTGCGAGCTGTCGGGTTCGCCCAGCAAGACACCACTCGCGGCATAGCCGCCAAGGGTCAGCGCCTGAAATCCTTCGGCGGCTGCGATACGCGCGCTCAGGGCGTCGTGAATACCCGGCATTACCAGTAGTTCGTCGGCTTGAATCAGCCGCTTCAATCGCGTTGTCTGTCGCATTTTTTATCCTTCAGATTTTGATCTCTGGAATCTGGTGAAAACTTACGTCGTAAACCCATGGGCGAGCTAGGCGGTCTTTGGCCTGAAAAGCCGCAATATCCTGTTCGTATTGCAGCGATGTGCCGACTTCGTCAAGACCTTGCAACAACGCCTCCTTCTGGTTCGCGTCCACGGTAAAACTAAACTCGCCCACAGGCGAAGACCCAGTCTGCTGCCAGGAAAAAATCCCGGCGGCGAGGTCGACCGAAGCGGTCAGACCATCCGGGGCGTTCAGGACGGCATCTAGAAGACGGGTGTAGTCGTCAGACTGAGGAACAATTGACAGCAGACCCTTGCGGAAGCAATTGGCGAAAAAAATATCGGCAAAGCTCTCGGCGACAACGCATCGGATACCGGCGCTGAGTAACGCCCAGACAGCGTGTTCTCGGGAAGAACCGCAGCCGAAATTTCGCCCGCTTAGAAGAATGCTGGCAGATCTGAAACGGGCGTCGTTGAGCACAAAATCGGGACGCTCATCGCCGTCTGGTGATTGTCGCCAATCCAGGAACAGCCCCTCGCCAATACGCGACATGTCGGCGCCGATCAGCTTGAAGATGCCCGCCGGAATAATGGCGTCGGTATCGATGTTGTCGCGTGGCAAGGGGGCGACAATACCGGTCAGGGTGGTGAAAGCCTCCATCATATTATTCCCTCAAGCGGCGCAGATCGGTAATGACACCGGCCACCGCCGCTGCCGCCGCCATGGCCGGGCTCATCAGATGCGTGCGGGCACCCACACCCTGGCGGCCCTCGAAGTTACGGTTCGAGGTTGAGGCGCAGCG
>PBTT01000055.1 GCA_002729195.1 Acidiferrobacteraceae bacterium | reverse complement strand
AAAGGGCGAGTCACAGGGCACAGTGGCAAGCCAGGGTGTGCGCGCCCGGGCGAGGCCAGCAGCAAAGCCTGCCAGTGGTCCTGCAAAACCACTGTATCTGTCGACGATAACCTCGGCGCCAAAGGACGCATAGCTCGCGGTGTTGCGGTTGGCGCTGATGAGCACGGTGGCAACCTGTGTTGTAAGTCGCTCTAGCACCCACAGCGCCAGCGGCCGCCCAGCCAGTTCCAATAAGCCTTTGTCCTCGCCACCCATCCGCCGGGACCCACCACCGGCCAGCAGCAGGCCCGTCACCGCCTGTGGTGTAATCATCGACTCTCGATTGCCGGTCATACGGTCCACCCCGGCTGCCGCAGCCGTGATGCAGTAAAATTCGGCCATTATGAGCCGTTGCACCCCTGCTGTCAGTGCTCGCTGGCACTGATCCCAACACCGGTTACAGATCATGGCCCATTCGCTTCATCTTTTTCGACAGGTAGCAACTACCACCTTGCTCGCGCTGGCGCTGCAGGGCTGCGGTTCCACCGAAAAAATCGATCGATCACAGCCAGCCTGGAACGCGAGCGGCAACCTGGAAGTCCCGCCGGACCTGACCGCGCCGCGGGAAGATACCAACACGCAACTTTTCTCCGCGGCCATGCGTGACGCCACAGCCGAGGAACAGGACCAGTTCGCCCAGTTTGAGCAGTTCCAGAAAATGGCCGAATACCAAGAATTCCTGAAGTGGCGCGAGACCCATGGCGCTGCAGTCGATCTCAGCCTTACGGCATTTAGGGCTGCCAAGAACGAAACACTTGTCACTACCCTCACTGAACAGGGCGTACTGGTGGCCAACGTCGAGGCCGGCCAGCAGATTTTACTGATCGGCGACACCCTATCCAACAGTTGGAACCGGATCGATACTGCAATCCTTAACATGGGCTTGCAAGTGGTAGCAGTGAATCGCGGAGCCGGTTATTTCGATATCCATTACGACAACAAATCCGAAAAAGAAAATGGCCTGTTAAGCCTTATCGGCTTGCTACGAAATCCGGTCATCTACCGGCTGCGGGTGCAGCCTTGGGAGAGCGGCGTCAGCATCTCTATCTATGACGATAAGGAAATCCCTGTAACGACCCCCGTCGGTAATGCATTAATCCAACGTCTCGGCGTGCAGTTGAAGACCTTTGCCGGCAAGCACGAGCAGTTCGTGGTCGGTGGCAGCAACCTGCAACAGGGGCTCAGCTTGCGCGAAACTCCCGCGGGTCGACTGCAACTTACCGTGCCGGGTGCGGCCGCTGCCGTCTGGGCGCGACTTGACCGGGAACTGGCGGACGCCGGTTTCTCAGTTGCCGGCAGAGATCGCGCCGGCTTCAGTTTTGCCGTGCGCTACGATGACCCAGACCGGCAACCACCGAAAACCTTTCTGCAGAAGCTAGCGATCTGGAAAAAAGACCGTAACGCCCCGGCCCAGACCTATAGCCTGCTACTGACCCCGGTTGGGGAGGTCACCCGGGTGGATGCCCTTGACGATGCAAAGCAGCGAACCGAAACAGGGGACCGTATCCTCAGGGTGCTTTTTGACAACTTGAAGGCCGGGGCAGAATAGACTGGGAACTTCAGTGAAGTAGCGCCAAAGTGGGAGCCGCCGCGCCACCAAGTCCAGCCGGGCGATGCAACCTCAGGATCCCTCGGTCTTGGTGGCCTGTTGTGCTTTCCATTCCTGATATGCCTTGAACTCCTGCCAGCGTTTCCATTCAAGGTACTCGGCATACTCCGGGTCGCTGACCAAGGGCGCCCCTTGTTGCGCTGCGGGCGCGGAAGAACCAAAGAGGTTCATCGAGTGCAACTTGACCGGACCTCCTCTTAAATCCGCCTGTTCGTCTCCGACCGGCGCTTTCTGGCGTGCCGTTTCCGCCTCCTTGGATTGGATTGACCCACATCCGCTCAGAAGCAGCGGCAGCAAAGCGGCAAAGATGATGCAGCGCAGTTGCACAAAGAAGCTCATTAGTCGGCGTTAGTACGGTGTATAGACGGCGGCGATTCCATCCTGGCAAGCCGGGATATCCATAATGGAAATCACATCTTGGCTAGGTTTACGCCATTTTACCGCAGCGGTGGCGCCTGGCACAGCAACACCATGCCACCGTACATCCTTGTCGGCCCTCGTCGACCCGGTTGCCATCGAAAGGAGTCGATCCGGTAACAGCGATTTATGGCCACCAAACGCCCAAAAAGGTGATCACTGACACCACCCAGGCCAAAACAAGCCGCGCCGGATGGCCTATCTCGGGTGCGTTCTGTACGCGACCTGGCAGGGAATTTACAGAAACTGGGAGTTCCCTAGTTGCCACCTTGGTTTTTCGTACTGGCAGGTATTTCAGGTTAACCTGGTAAGTTTAAGTTCCCTGCAAAACCGGATGAATTGGTCAAAAACTACCGTTGTTATTTTACAACATATATCTGTATCATTTCTGCAAAATATGTTGCGATTTGGAGAAAACTTAAGCAATATCACTCTGCTTTTGTACACAGTTTTTTAACAACCTTGTATGAGGAGTCCTTATGAATAAGAAATTACTCGCCGTGGCATTGGCAGGCGCAGTGGCCGTACCTGGCATTGTTTCTGCTGATATCGCAACCTATGGCAACCTGCAACCGACGATTACCGTCGCCGACGGCGACGCCAGTTTCAGTGGTGGTCCCTCACGCCTTGGCTTCAAGTCCAGCAAGGACATGGGCAATGGCAACACCGTGGCCGGTCTGTATGAAATCGGTATCGATGCTTCTTCAATGNNCNTTGCCGCNNNNAACCGCCTCAGCCAGATCAGTTTCAGTGGTGACTGGGGCTCGGCCAAGTTGGGTCGTGTCTGGAGTGCAGTCTCCTCAGCCGGACTGTGGAATCATTGCGTCGGCGTCCTGCAGGCTTGCGNTCTGCCGGGCACGCAGTTCCGNACCTCCGACAGCGTTGGCTTGTCCGCTGGTGTAGGCGGCCTTGACCTCGTTGGTGANCTTCAGTTCGCTGATGGNGNCGTCGNCCGCTGGACNATTGGNACCTCCNTNGACATCGGCAGCCTGANCATTGGCGCNTCCTATGCCGATGCTGGCGCTNACGACTNCACGATGGTTTCGTTCTCCACCAGTTTGGGTGGAATCGGCATTGGCGCCGGCTACGGNACCGGTGGCGGCAGTGACGGTTGGGCCGTCCAAAGCTCGTTTGCTGGCCTCAACGTCCAGNTGGAGCAGGTGGATGATGCCCANNNGGTCNNNGCCGACTACCCGATCGATCTCGGCGGTGCCACGCTGAAGATCCTCGGTGCNGGCGGNGACGGNGACACCACGTTTGGTGCTCGCGTCGTATACAGCTTGTAAGCAGTTTGCCGGTCATCCGGCTGAAAAAGGGCGCCTCCGGGCGCCCTTTTTTTTGCGCCCGTGTTTGGCCGTGTGCGGCCCAGACCCGCGTCATAAACGCCGCCCAGTACATACTCAAATCGGGTAGGCCCGATGCCGGTCCTTTAAAAAGGTGTAACGTGATCGAACTCGGGCCAATAGATCAGGATCAAGCTGCAAGCGGACAAAGGCTTGCTCGTGAGTCGGAAAAAACTGCGGTGGGTGATCATCATCCACCCACGGCGGGCAAAACACCGAACCACTGTAACCGGCCCCGACCCGGTTCAGGCTCAGTNGGTAGACTTGGTTTTCCATCGCCCGGGTGACAGCGAAACTGTGCCAGCTCGAGAAGGACTCGTCACGGAAATAGACGCCACAATGCAGCAATAGGGTTGCCCCGTGATCTAGCGCCAAGGTACGACTTAACTCAGGGATGCGGATGTCGTAACAGATGATCGGCGCGATGCGCCAACCATTGAGCTCAGCAAACATCACCCTATCGCCGGGCAGGAAAAAATCTTTTTCAGTTGACGCACCGTACTGGCAAAGGTGCATCTTGTCATAACATCCGGCCACTCTGCCTGATCGATCAATAATCAACTGGCTGATGAAATAGCCGCGCTCTGTCGATCGTGCCAGGCCAAAAACAACCATTGCAGCGGTGTTACAGGCCAATTGGGCAAAGGCCTGGCTGGATGGTCCATTGACCGGTCCCGCGAGCACATCGAGGTGGGCAAATGCATCAGCACCGTACTCAATCGTGCACAGTTCAGGCAGCACAACAAGATCAACTGGTCCACTGGCATCGATGACCTGCTGAATCTTCGCGCACAAGGCAATCACATGTGCATTGCGCTCGGCTGCGCTTCGGGTCGATGGAATGCTGACCTGGCATGCCAGCAGGCCCAGGGGCAGGGGGACCGGCGTTCTGGGGCAATGGTGCGGTTCTGGGCGGCGCGCTGCCGGCCAGCGTCAGTAGGTGAATCCGAAACTCAGGCCACCCAGAAAGCCTTCTCAAGATCGTCGAAGTCCGACGCCGGGCCCTCGAACTTGTTGCGCCCCAGTTCCAGCACATAGACATAATCCGAGATATGCAGCGCGTGGCGGATCTCCTGGTCGACCAACAGAATAGTGAGATTCTCCTGTTCGGTGAGCATGATCAGCATATCGTAGACTTCTTCGGAAAGCATCTTCGACAGCCCCGCGGTGGGCTCATCGACCAGCAACATGCGCGGCTCAGCCATCAAAGTGCGGCTGATCTCGACCATCCGCTGCTGGCCCCCGGAAAGTTCCCCGGTAACCTGTTTTCGTTTTTCCTTGAGCACGGGAAAGCGTTCGTAGTTGGCCTCCNTTTTCTCGGCGATCTGCTTCTTGTCACGCTTGAAGGTCCAGCCGCCAAGTTCCAGGTTCTCTTCCACCGACATATCCTTGAAGATNCCTGGCTGCTGGGGGATATAGGCCAGGCCCTTGAGAATCCGCTGATGCGTGGGCACGTCGATAATATCTTCACCTTCCAGTAGAACTTGCCCCGCGTTTGGCCGCAAAAAGCCGAATACCGCTTTAAGTGCCGTTGACTTGCCAACCCCATTAGCACCGAGAATCGCGGTAATCTGATTCTTGCGCGCCTTGACGTTAAGGTCCTGCAGAATATTAAGATCCTTGTAGTAGCCCACGTACAGGTCGCGCAACTCGAGCACAATATCTTCGCCGGTATCACCCATTAGGTTGTGCCTGCCGCATCATTTTGGCCGGTTCCAGAGCGATCCTCAGTGGCGCCAAGATAAGCCTCGATGACTACCGGATCATTCTTCACCGCTTCGGGAACATCGTCAGCGATCAGGTCGCCATAGTCCAGCACCAACAACCGTTCGCACAAAGCAAATATCGAATCCATCTGGTGGCTGATGATGATCATCGCCTTACCTCGCTCGTTGACCCGGCGGATGTACTCGTAAATGACCTCCATCATCTTCGGATGAACACCGGCAAAGGGCTCGTCAAGNATAATAATATCTGGGTCCAGCATCAGCAGTCGCCCCAGTTCGAGCAGTTTCTGCTGCCCCCCGGAAAGTGCCCGGGCATACTCGTTGCGCAGATGCTCCATGGTAAAAAACTCCAGCACTTCCATCGCCTGCTGTCTGACCTCGTCCCCGCTATGACTCTTGCCCAGCGCCAATGCCGGCACGTAGAGGTTTTCCAGCACCGTCATCCGCCGGAATGAACGGGTCACCTGAAAAGTACGGCCCAGGCCCGTTTTCGCGACCTCGAACGACGGNAACTGGTCTATACGCTTACCGTTCAGATACACAGTGCCACTATTGGGCTTGACCGCTCCGTCCAGGACATTAGTCAAGGTGGTCTTGCCCGCACCGTTCGGACCAATCAGGCCAATNATCTCTGCGCCTTTGACCTCAAAGGAGACATTTTTCAGCACATGATTGCCGCCAAAGCGTTTGTTCAACCGTGAGACTGCGAGTTCAATCACGAGGGTGCCCCCTGCCTGCCTGCCTCTGACGGGACGCTATCACTCGGCCCACGCTCCTTGTGACGAGCGACCGTCTCAGCCGCGACATGCCCCCGCCTGAAGTAATCAATCAGCGTTGCCAGCAGCCCGTTTCGGGCAAAACGCAATGTCAGCATCAACACCACACCGAAGAACACCAGTCGCCAGAGTGTCATATCGATGGTGACATCGCCAATCGTGAAGCTGGTGCGCAACATTTCGAGAGTAAACTCAATCAGGATGGCACCGATCGCTGCTGCGACAAAATTCTCCACCCCGGCAATCACCGCCATCGCCACGACCAGACTCATCTGCAAAATCATCAGGTTGTTCGGTGTAATGATGGTGACATAGTGCGCCTGTACTGCGCCCGCAAGGGCCGCCATCATTGAGGTAATCACGAACACCAGCACCTTATAGCGTGTGGTATTAACGCCCAGCGCCGCTGCAGCGTCCTGATCTTCGCGCAGCGCGCGCACAAAGAGGCCAAAACGCGAGCGCGACAGCCAGTAAAGAATCACCAGACACCCAAGCAGCAGAAAGAACATTACAAAATATGGCGGTATCTTGTCGGTCTTGCTGAAAACATGTCCTGCAATAGTGATGCCGTTTTCAAACAAGCTCGGCAGTTCGATCCCCGCCTGGCCGCGGGTGATCTGAATCTCGGCACTGATGGTGGCCCGCAAGATCTCCGAAAAACCTAGAGTAAATAGCGCCAGGTATGCGGCTCGCAGGCGCAGCACCAGCAATCCGATAAGCAGGCCGAAGACGCCTCCCACCAGGGAGCCGAAGATCACACCGAGCCAGACCGGCATGCGTGTAATCGCGACCGCACCATCCCATTTTTCCATCGCCTGGGCCAGGCAGTCCTGGGTCAACGTGGTCGAGGTCACCCCGATAGGGTTCTTGATAATCAGATAATTGCCACCCAGTGCAAACTCGGTGCAGATTCCCGTGGGCTCGGGCGAGATGAAAAAATAATGGCAGAACAGCGCTGTGGTATAGGCTCCAACCCCCATAAAGGCCATATGCCCGAATGAGAACTGGCCTGCGTAACCAGCGAGCATCGACCAGCTCGATGCCAGGATGGCGTAGAAAAAGCCAACGATACAGATATGCATGATGTAATCGTAGTTGCCACCCGTGTAGACAAACGGAAACGCGACGAAAAACGTCACAATAGCAACGCCCAGCGCATGCGGAACGTGTTGCCTATTCAAAACTTGCCGTGCGCCCCGCTGGCAAATTTTCGACCGAATAGGCCCATAGGCCGTAACAGCAGCATCAGAGTGAGGATGATCATGCCGTAGGCCGGTATATAACTTGAGGCTTTCTGCGCACTGGGCACACAACCGGTTCCGGCGGCCTCAACCAGTCCTACGAGAATGCCCCCAACAAACGCCCCGGGCAGCGAGCCAAGCCCGCCTAATACCACNATCACAAATGAGCGCATCTCGGGAATCTGTCCGACAATTGGCAGCCAGGAAAATGCCTGTACCAATACGGCACCCGAGAGCGCGGCGATCATGCATCCCAGGGCAAAGGCCAGCATGTTCATTCGATTGGGGTTGATCCCGGCAATCGCCGCGGCATCGCGATCCTGACTGACCGCGCGCAACCCCTTGCCAGTCCAGGTCCGATGCAGAAAATAAAGCAGCACCAGCAGAACCATGATCGAAAGCACCGCGGCAACAAACCGCGGATTGGAAATCGATACGGTGTCGAAAAGTTCCATGTTGCCCCGGCTGGTCTTGATCAACCAGGGGTCAGAACTATCGGGCAACCGGATGCGGGGAAAATCAAAAAACCGCTTAACTTTGACCGGGTTGAACCCTGCGAGAGCTGCCACCAGATAGGTCAGCGTAAAAGAGAGGCCGAACGTAATTAAGATTCCATATTCGACTGGCCTCTCTACACGNCCGTCATACATCGGCGTNANAAATAGTCGTTCAAAAGTTGCGCCGAGAGTAAATGTAATCAGGCAAGCCCCCAACACGCCCAACAACGGGTGCACACCCGGAAACCAAGCCACGGTGATGTGGTAGACCAACATGCCGCCAATCATGTAAAACGNGCCATGGGCAAAACTGACGATACCCAGAATAGAAAAGATCAGCGTCAGCCCCAGCGCCATCAGGCCGTAGATGATGCCGATGATCAGCCCGTTGGTAAACTGCGAGGCCACAAACGAGCCGTTGGAGACACAGTTGTTCTCAGGGTCNGCATTGGCAAATGCAATCGCAATAATGCCAATCACTACAANAGAGGACAGCGTGATCATCACCCGACTGATCTCTGGGCCTTTTAACCAAAGCGGTATCAGGCCGATCGGACCAAACGCAGCACCGATGAGTGAGCCGCCCAGAGTAGCGTTCGAGGTATCGAGATCTTTGCGCAGATAGACCTTGCGGGTAACGATACCGCCCGTTACGCCCCAAAAAACCAGCCACAGCATGGTCCACCAGAAAATGCTTGAATACTGCATCTTTTAGGCCATTACCACCCTTAACGACGCGGACCTAATTACCGGGCCCCGAAAAAACCAGCGGGGCGGACACTATTATGCCCGCCCCGCTGCCATTACCGCTCAGACGTTGTGATTAGTGACCGACGTAGATGGGATCGCCGGTTTTATACACATCCGGATAGACGATGATCATAGTGTTAGAGGGCTCACCCTCTTTCTGGTACTGCACCATCGTGATAGCCGGATCCGGCCACTGGTGCCACCACTCGTCACCCTTGCCGTCTGCCGAAGGGTCTTTCTTGGTGCCGTACGGGAAGTAAATTCGGCCCAGAGTGCCCTCGTGGCTGATGTTCTCTAGCGCATCGACAATGGCGTCGCCATTGGTGGAGCCCGCCTCGTTGATAGCCTGGGCAATCACACCGATGGAGTCATAAGCTTCCAGGGCGTAACTTTCCACACCGGTCTTGCCGGTCTGCGCCTTGTAATCGTTGGCCATTTTGAGTGCGCTCTCGTTGTACATGGTTTCCGGTACACCGATACGCGCCATGAAGGCCAGGTTGCCATCAGGCACATTCTCCCACCAGGCCTTGCTTTCCAGACCGGCCTGGTTGGCATGGAACATCATATCCTGTGGGCCGATGCCGGCGTCCGCCGCCTGCTGGGTGTAGTTATAACCCGCCTCACCGGTCAGCAATACGATTACGTAGTCAGGATTCTCGGCCTTGACACGCTCAACGATTCCAGCGAAATCCTGGGTGCCAATGTCCACCCCAAAGGTGGTGCTGCTGATACCCTTTGAGGCCAAGCCCTTTTCGCACTCTGCAGCAGCCGGGATGCCGTAGTCGGTATTCTCGGTAACAATGGCGACTTTCTTAACGCCCGGGGCTTGTGCAGCAAACTTCCAGATCACACCAGAAGCCCAGGAACTGAGCGGTGCAATACGGAAAATGTACTTCTGCTTGTCACCAGTAATGGTGTCATTCCAAGTTTCGGCAAAAACCACCGGAACTCCGCGATCGTTTGCCACGTCTTTACCGGCTACGCCTACAGAACTGTGGTAACCACCACCTACTGCGACAACGCGGTCCTGGGTAATCAGTTTTTCCATCAGCGCACGGGCTTTTTCCGGCAGACCTTCAGTGTCCGCAATAACCACTTTGATGTCACAGCCCAGCACTCCACCGGCCGCATTGACATCCCTCTCGGCTATCAGCATGGCTGCGCGCATCGCCTCGCCACCAGTTACTGAACCCGGTGCTGAGAGCGGTGCAAGGCCGCCGATCTTGATCGGGCAATCTGCCGCCAGGGCCTGGCCATTCAGCGCCAACAAGCTGACAAGGCCGGTCACAACAGCGGCCAGTGCTTTCCATCGGTGCAGCATTTTCATTCTGATCCTCCTATGATTGGTCAAGTAATCTATGTCCACAACAACGGGCTATGGGACTAACAACTGCCCGCCACAGCATATCCACAAGAAAATTAGGGCAATATGAACCAGCGCCATTGATCCCCGAGCCATTGTGTGACACATCTGACCTAAAGGTCAACCTCTGGCCCACCTTGTTTTATCTGCCATCCGCGACCACCCTTCCCCAGGTAGTACGCGGCGATCATATCCTGCTGGCACTGCCGTAGAACGCCCCCTGTAACCCGGTTTATGAACTCTCAGCAAACTCACCGCTACAATCAATTCTACCGCCACGCAAACATGGTACTGAGATCCCCAAAACCCCCGGCGCAGTGGAGCAGGCCGGGATAGCCCACTGGCTGTGCAGTCTAATCCCCGTCGAGTACACTCACCTTCCGTGCCACGGCTCTTGAGGCTTTTTGTCAGAGTTTCCTACAGCCGTTCCGCCCAGTAACAAAGTGCCGAACCGCAGCATCCGTCAGTGGTTGCGCGGGAGCCGCATCGATGAAATCGAAACGATTATCCCAGTACCATGACCCACGTTTTCCACCGGCACCTGCACAGTCAGCCACCCACCGCCGTTCGCGGCGAAGGTGCTTATATTTACGATAGTAAAGGCAAGCAATATCTGGATGCCTCCGGCGGTGCTGCGGTATCGTGCCTGGGCCACAGCCATCCAGATGTCATCGAGGCTATCAAGCGCCAACTGGACGCCATTCCGTTTGCTCACACAGCCTTTTTCACCAATCCCAGTTTAGAAGCTCTAGCCGAGCGCCTCACCGCAGACGCACCGGCTGGGCTTGAGTATGCCTACATAGTCAGCGGCGGCTCGGAGGCAATCGAAGCGGCACTCAAACTCGCGCGACAATACTTTCTGGAGACCGGCCAACCAGATAAACGAATATTCATCGCTCGCCGGCAGAGTTATCACGGCAATACACTTGGCGCCCTGGCTGCCAGCGGTAACCAGTGGCGACGCGCTCCCTTCATTCCCCTGCTGATGTCCAGTCACCACATTGCACCGTGCTACGCCTACCGCGAGCAGGGTGCAGATGAATCCATTGAGGCCTATGCTAGACGCTCGGCCGATGAGCTAGAAGAAAAAATCGTAGAAATCGGTGCACAGAACGTGCTTGGCTTCATTGCCGAGCCCGTGGTTGGAGCGACCCTGGGCGCGGTGCCGGCGGTAGCGGGTTATTTCAAACGTATTCGCGAAATTTGTGACCACTACGGCATACTCCTGATACTGGATGAAATCATGTGTGGCATGGGCCGCACCGGCACTCTCTTTGCCTGTGAGCAGGACGGTGTCTCAGGCGATCTAATCACCGTGGCCAAGGGCCTAGGTGGCGGCTACCAGCCGATCGGCGCCGTCCTGGTACACAACAGAATCTACCAAGCCGTGTGCGATGGCAGCGGCTTCTTCCAACACGGCCACACTTACCTTGGGCATGCCACTGCCTGCGCGGCGGCACTCGCAATACAGCAAGTTATCCACCGGGATGGACTGTTGGAAAAGGTGCGTCAGCGCGGCCACGAACTGCGCGACGCCCTGCAGCAGCGCTTCGCCGATCACCCGCACGTCGGTGACATTCGTGGCCGCGGCCTGTTACTCGGGCTGGAGTTGGTTGCCGACCGGGCGAGCCGGTCGCCCTTTGCCGTCGAGCTGGAACTACACAAATTACTCAAGAACGCCGCCATGGACAACGGCCTCATCTGCTACCCCATGGGTGGGACCATCGATGGCAAGAGCGGCAGCCACGTGCTGCTGGCGCCACCTTATATCCTTGACAGTGGCCAGGTGGCAGAATTGACAGACAAACTCGCAGTTGCGGTGGACTCCGCTATCGGCCTCGCCCGCGCAGCCTGAACTGCGCCTACAGCAAACACCGGGCAGTTTCACGGCACCTCTGCGAACACAAGAGCGCAGCCTCGCGCATCACCTACCGATCTGAACAAAATCGGTATTGCTGCAGGCACTTTTCACAGAATATGAGGAGGAAGAACCAGTGAGCGGAGCACAGGGTACGGCAAAATGGCGGGCACTTGATAGCGCCCACTTCCTACACCCTTTTACCAACCACAAAGACCTGCACGAGAAAGGCGCGCGCATCATTGAAAGAGCAGAGGGTGTGTACCTGTGGGATTCCGATGGCAACAAGATCCTCGATGCCATGGCGGGCCTGTGGTGTGTAAATGTCGGTTACGGGCGCGAAGAACTGGCCGAGGCTGCGTACCGACAGATACAGAAACTACCCTACTACAATACTTTCTTCCAGAGCGCCCACCCGCCGGTGGTAGAGTTGTCTACACTGCTGGCGCAGGTGACCCCGACAGGCCTGAACCACGTCTTTCTCACCAACTCGGGCTCCGAGGCCAACGACACCGTGGTACGCATGGCCCGTTACTACTGGGCCTGCCTGGGCCAGCCCGACAAGCAGACTATCATCAGCCGGCACAACGCCTACCACGGCAGCACCGTGGCGGCGGCGAGTTTAGGTGGCATGCCGGCCATGCACGTCCAGGGCGGACTGCCGATCCCCGGTATCGTGCACATCAATCAGCCCTACTGGTATCGCGAAGGTGGTGATACCGCACCGGAGGAGTTCGGCAAACAGGTTGCGCAGGAACTGGAACAGAAAATTGCAGAACTCGGTGAACACAACGTAGCCGCTTTTATCGCCGAGCCGATCCAGGGTGCTGGCGGCGTCATCGTGCCGCCGGATAGTTACTGGCCAGAAATCTGCGCCATCTGCCGACGCCACCAGATACTGCTGGTGGCCGATGAGGTGATCTGCGGCTTTGGCCGCACTGGCAAGTGGTTTGGCAGCGACTACTACGGCATCCAGCCGGACCTGATGCCAATCGCTAAGGGTCTTTCCTCGGGCTACCTGCCCATTGGCGGGGTAATGGTTGCCGACCATGTGGCCCGGGTCATTATTGAGGAAGGCGGCGAGTTCGCCCACGGTATGACCTACTCCGGCCACCCGGTGGCCTGCGCTGTCGCCGTTGCCAATATCCGGATACTGCGGGACGAGGGCATTATCGACAACGTGCGCGATAATACTGGCCCCTACCTGCAAAAAAGCTGGCGGGAACTGGCCGTGCACCCGTTGGTGGGAGAAGCCCGCGCGGTGGGCTTTCTGGGCGCGCTGGATCTCGTTGCCGACAAAGCCACCCGTAAACAGTTTGACCCAGCGGGCCAGACAGGTATCCTATGCAGAGATATCAGTATACGGCTGGGTCTGATCATGCGGGCAGTAGGCGACACTATGATAATCTCACCGCCGTTGGTGATGTCCCGAGAGGAGATAGATGAATTGATTATGCTTGCTACCTCGGCCCTTGATGAGACCCTGGCAGCCGTGCAGGGTAAAAATGACTCGAGAGGCGCGGTCAGTTAAGCAACAACCACCTGATCGACTAAAAACCGAAGGAGGACACAGTGAAAAAAGAAGACGTCGTTGAACAACTTGCCACCGGCAAGATGAACCGCCGGCAATTCAACCAGCACCTGATGGCCCTGGGTGCGACCATGGCAATAGTGCCAATGGGCTCACGCCAAGTATTTGCCGCCAGCGGCGACCACCCCACCGTGTTTACCTGGGAAGGCTGGGAAGTGCCGGAGTTACACCAACCGTACATCGCCAAACATGGTGAATCACCCAACTTCGCTATCTTCGGCGATGAAGAGGAAGCCTTTGCCAAAATGCGGGCCGGGTTCAAGGTTGATCTGACCCAGCCGTGCACCTACAAGGTGCCGATCTGGAGAGACGCGGGCATCCTGCAGCCCATCGATATCAGCCGTCTGAGCACTTGGGGGGACATCATTCCGAGCCTGAAAACAATTCCCGGAACGGTTGAAGGCGACAAGCAGTACTTTTTCCCAACCGACTGGGGCCTGACCTCGGTCCTGTACCGCGCCGATCTTGCTCCTGAATACGTCGGCAACGAGACCTGGGGCATTCTCTGGGATCCCAAGTACAAGGGCCGACTGTCGATGGCAGACAGCCTGATCGACGGGGTTATGGTGGCCGCTATCTATATCGGTGCCAAAGACCCCTTCAATATGACCGATGCCGAGGTGGAAAAAACCCGGGCTTCACTCAAGGAGCAGTTGCCGCTGATGCGCTACTACTGGACCAGTCCTGCCGATATCGAACAGGCCCTTGCATCCGGCGAACTGGTTGCTGCCTCAGCGTGGAACTCGTCCTACGCGGCGCTGAAGAAAGAAGGCCTGGATGTACGCTACACCAGCCCCAAGGAAGGCGCGATGACCTGGGTCTGCGGCTTCTGCCTGATGAGCGATCATGATCCGGCCAAACTCGACAAAATCTATGATTACCTGGATGCCTATGCCAGTGTGGAGTCAGGTGTATATGCGCTGACCGAGTACGGCTACGGCCATGGTAACGTCAAGGCATTCGCCCAGGTCGAAAAAGACCAGCCAGGCTTACTTAACGAACTGGGTTATTCAGTTAACGTGGACGAAACCCTGAATGCCGGAATATTCCAGGCTCCGATGGGCAACGAGCCAGCGCTTCAGGCGATGTTTGAAGAAGTCAAAGCCGGCCTCTAATAACCGGCTGTAAGCCGAAATAGCGCCGGGCGGGCGACAACCCCGCCCGGCGCTATTTCCCTCCTGCCTGGGTCGACTCATCGAGACTGCAGGCAGGTTCTTGGATCAATTAACACGCTCCGACATGAACAGTACTGATCGGACAGCAGCCCCGTCCACCAACGTTGGCTTTGCCTTGCGCCGGCTGTTCCGGACCAGCGAAGCGCTGCGGGGCTACATCCTGTTGTCCCCCACCCTGCTGACGATGATCATCGGCCTGGCCATGCCATTGCTGGTGTTGTTCACCCTGAGCTTTTGGATCCAGGAATACCTGGATTTCATTCGCACTTTCTCACTCAAAAACTACTTTGATTTTTTCCACAAGCCCATTTACGGCAAAATCCTTTTCAAGTCGATCCGAATATCAGGCCTGGTCACGTTGGCCACCGTACTGCTGGCGTATCCCATGGCCTACTTTATTGCCTTTCGGATTCAGCGCAACAAACTGGTGTGGCTGATCCTGATCACCGTACCGTTTTGGACCAGCTACCTGCTGCGTGTCTTTGCCTGGAAAATCATGCTGGGGTACAACGGCGTGATCAACTCCGGTCTGAAATCTCTGGGTTTCATTACCGAGCCACTCGCGTTCCTGCTCTATAACCCAACCGCAGTGGTGATTACGCTGGCCCACGCCTGGGCTGCCTTCGCAATCCTGCCAATATATGTCTCGCTGGAGAAGATCGACCGCTCGTTGCTGGAAGCTGCTCGTGACTTGGGTGAAAACGCGTTCATGAGCTTTGTCCGCGTAACCCTGCCGCTGTCGATGCCTGGCGTGATTGCTGCCAGCCTGCTGGTCTTTATTCCCACCGTCGGCGACTACGTGACGCCATCACTGGTCGGCGGACCCAGCGGCATCATGATTGGCAACATCATCCAGTCAATGTTCGGCAAGGCCTTGAACTGGCCACTGGGTGCCGCGATCTCGGTAATGTCGATGCTCACGGTAACCGCAATGATCTGCCTATTTCTGTGGGGCACACACAGTTTCCGCAGGAGGATCGCGTGAAAACCGGCCGAACCTGGTGGAGGCCGGATGGCTTTCTGGTTTACGCCGTGGCTTACCTGGTTTTTATTTACCTGCCAGTGCTGTTCCTGCCGCTTTTCTCCTTTAATAACTCTAAATACATCGCCTTTCCGCTGAAGGGTTTCACACTGAAGTGGTACCAGCAGATGCTGAACAGCCCGAGCATGCTCGAGGCTTTGATGAACAGCATCAAGGTCGGACTGATCGTGGCACTGCTCAGCACGATACTGGGGCTAATGGCCGCCAAGGCAGTAACCCGCTATCGCCTGCCCGGGCGCGGCCCGGTAATCAGCTTTATCATGGTGCCGCTGGTGATTCCCGAGATTATCCTGGCAATATCACTGCTGATCTTGATCAGCCAGGCTGATATACCTTTGTCGCTGTGGACCGTGGGATTTTCGCACCTGCTACTGTGCACACCCTTCGCGATGCTGGTACTGGTTTCGCGCATGGAGGGCTTTGATCGCAGTCTCGAAGAAGCGGCGCTGGACTTGGGAGAAAACAGCTGGATGACATTCTGGCGCGTGACTTTCCCCATTGTTCTACCGGGAATTGTCGCCAGCATGCTGCTGACCTTCACTATTTCCTTTGATGAATTCGTGCTCGCCTTTTTTCTGACCAGCACTGATGCGACTCTGCCAATCTATATCTGGAGTTCCCTGCGTTTCCCGACCAAAATACCGGCGGTCCTGGCGTTGGGCGCCAGTATCTTTGTCATATCATTCTTCGTAGTTTCCTTTGCAGAGTGGTTAAGGCGACGGGGCGTAAAAATGGAGGCCACATCGAGAATCTGACATGGGTGAAGCAATCATTTTATTCAGTGATATCAGTAAGCACTTCGGCCAAGTCATCGCAGTGGCTAACACCAATTTTGAGATCTACCGCGGTGAGTTCTTTTCGCTGCTCGGGCCTTCCGGCTGTGGCAAAACGACCTTGCTGCGCATGGTTGCTGGCTTCGAGGCCCCCACCACGGGAGAGATCTTTATTGATGGACAGCCAATGTCCGCCACACCACCCAACCACCGACCAGTGAACATAGTCTTTCAGAATTACGCGATCTTTCCGCACCTGGATGTACGCGGAAACATTGCCTTTGGCATGCGCAAGTCAGGCCTGTCCCGTGCCGAACTCGACCAACGCATCGACGAGGTGCTGGAACTAATCAAGTTGCCCGGTTACGGCAGCCGCGGTGCGGATGAACTCTCCGGTGGCCAACGCCAGCGTGTCGCACTGGCGCGCGCATTAATCAAACAACCCAAGGTACTACTGCTGGATGAACCTCTCGGTGCACTGGACAAAAAGCTGCGCGAGCAGATGCAAATCGAACTGCGCCAATTGCAGCAGCAGCTGGGTATAACCTTCCTATTCGTCACCCACGACCAGGAGGAGGCCCTGACTCTATCCGACCGGATCGCGGTCATGTCTGATGGCCACGTGATGGAGATTGCCTCCCCAGCAGAGTTGTACGAATCACCCGGTTCACGTTTCGTCGCCGACTTTATCGGCAGCATGAACTTCTTCGAAGGCGAGGTCAGTTGCAGGGAAACTAGTACGGTTCGTGTCACCACACGGGTTCTGGGTGAGATTGAGGTACCCCTCACTACTGCTTCTCCTACAACCGGTGAGCGGGTATGGGTTGCGATACGGCCTGAAAAACTGCAGCCTGTTTTCTCCGAGCCGCAGTCCCGAACTAATACCGTGGTCGGCCAGATGGGGCCATCGGCCTACCTGGGCGACCGCAGTCATTTCTACGTTCACCTGACACAGCGCGAAGAACCGGTGCTAGTAGCACTGCAAAACCTGGAGCGATCGTTGGATCACCTGCGCCGGCCCAACCAGCCGGTCTGGCTGCAGTGGGCCGATGACGCCGTGGTGCTGCTGCCTCGGGATTAAGCGGGCTCGCTTGAGTCGGTCGCAACGATGCGTTTTCCCACCGGCAGCTTGTGGCTCATACTTCGCGGCCTGGCGCTGAGCACCCTGGTTATGCCGGCGGCCCCGGCCCTGGCCGAACTCAGTGGACCAGCCCAGGCCCTGCCCGCTAGCGGCCTGATCGCGGTTCAAAACCATACACTTTCGCTACACGGCATACGGGTAATCGAGCCTGGACAACTGTGCCTTGGCGCGAGCAGCAACTGGGCCTGTGGGGATGCTGCATGGCAAGCCTTGAGCGAGCACCTCGGTAAAGCCCTCGTTCATTGCGAGCTGCTGCTCAGCCTTGCCAATCGCAGTGGCGGTTTTGAGTTCGCCGATTGCCGTGTTAACGGCGGCAGCCTTAACGCCTGGCTGGTGATCCAGGGCTGGGCATTGCCTGGAGCAGAGCCCGAATCTAGTTACGCGGCTGAAGAGCGACGGGCCCAACTGAATCAAGCCGGCCTGTGGCGTGACGGCTTTAAACCACCTGCTGCCTGGCGCTGGCGCTCACCAGCCGCCGTTGATCAATGCAGTGTATGCACTGCCCGACACCGCAGTATCATCCGCAGCCGGGACCGAGATCTATTACCTGATAACACGACAAACGCAGCAGACTAGCCTGCAGGACCCGCGGGGCAATTCACACCACAATACACCCAGCACTGGAATCACAAGACCGTTGTCCGGCATGGATATCGAGCGCCTGAACAAGCATAACTGGGCACGTTACCGTGATCAGATTCTTGCCATAGAGAAGAATGCTTACGAGGCAGCCCGCCGCGACGAGCCACGAACGCTCGAGCGCATTGCCTGCAACCCGGCCGGGGTCAGCCTGGTAGCGACTGAGGGCGACCAGGTAACCGGGTTCTGCCTGGCTGGGCCGCTCGAAGATTTTTCTCACGTGCACGGGCCCAACACCGATCCAACACTGTCCTCAAGAACTACGCTGTACTCGGCCGACACCTGTGTTGCCAGTCAGTGGCGCGGGCGCGGCCTTGGTCGGCAACTGAAATTAGCCCAACTCGTGCAGGCCGCGGGTGCCGGCTACCGGATCGTATCCGGACGCAACCGGGCCGGCCTGGCCCACGCCATGTGGGTTCTCAACCGGTCGCTGGGCGCGCGCGCACTCCACTTGATTGAGAACGACTACGCCGACAGCCTTGAACCTAACCTTTGTATCTACTACCACATCACCCTGCCGGTGCCCGATGAGGGTCAATGAAACTGTCCCGCCGGACAGCAGACCAGGGAGCTTCAGACTGACAACCGCGCCGGCCGGTCCAGGCCACGCGCGAGGTCGGTAATAATATCGGCCGGACTCTCGAGGCCCACCCCCACGCGGACCAGGGCTTCACCGATGCCGGCTGCAGCCCGCTCCTTTGCCGTGATCCGCGAGTGGGTGGTCGATGCCGGGTGGGTGATGGTGGTCTTGGCATCCCCCAGGTTGGCAGTGATCGAAAGCATCCTGGTTGCATCGATTACCTGCCAGGCCCTGTCCCTGCCCCCGGCCAGGTCGAACGACAGAATGCCGCCGAAACCTTGCTGTTGGCGCGCTGCGAGCGCGTGGCCGGGGTGGTCGACAAGTCCCGGGTAGTAAACCCGCTCGACTGCCGGGTGCGAGACCAGGTAACGTGCCACCGTGTCTGCGTTTTCGCAGTGGGCCCGCATCCGCAGTGGCAACGTCTCCAGGCCCTTGTGGAACACCCACGCGTTGAACGGGCTCATAGCCGGCCCGGCCGTGCGCAGAGTGTTGAAAAACGAATCGTGGATTTCTTCGTCGGCCGTGACCAGTGCACCCCCGACGCAACGACCCTGACCATCGAGGTACTTGGTTGCCGAGTGCACCACGATATCCGCGCCCAGCAGCAACGGTTGCTGCAACACCGGGGTGCAATACACGTTGTCCACCACCAGCAGACAATCGGCCTCGCGGGCGATAGTGGCAAGAGCTGCCAGGTCGGCCACCTCACCCAGCGGATTCGACGGTGTCTCGACGAACAGCATCCGGGTGCGGGACCCCACTGCGCTACGCCACGCATCCAGGTCGGTGAGCGGCACAAAATCCGGCTGCACCTCGAACCTACGCAGTATCTTGTTAAACAATGACACCGTCGAGCCGAACACACCGGTCGATACCGCGATCCGGTCGCCGGCCTTGAGCAGTGCCAGCGCCAAGCACAGGATTGCCGCCATGCCCGAAGCCGTTGCCACACAGTATGTTGCGCCCTCGAGTGCTGCCAGACGCTGCTCGAAAGCGCGCACCGTCGGGTTAGTGAAGCGCGAGTAGACGTTGCCGGAAACAGTCTCACTGAACTTGGCAGCTGCGTCGGCAGCACTCGAAAAGATAAAACTCGAAGTTGCAAATATGGGATCGCTGTGCTCGCATTCACCGGTACGCTGCTGCCCGGCGCGCACGGCGAGAGTCTCTGGATCTGCTGAAAAATCGTTTATGTCCACTGCTTTGCCTCCTCGGTCCGGGCCAGCAGCGGTGACAAAAAAAACCGCACCAGCCGGGGCCAGAGCGGGGGTTCATTACCACCTCGCTTTAGCCGTACTTTTTAAGCGCCCGCAAGCTGATGGTCAAATCGGCGCTGAAGCGAAGCATTATACTGAAACGATCCAGCCTGTCAAAAACTGGGGCTGATTGTCTTGGCTGATCCATGGGCGCAGAACAGCGTGCCGGCGTTCACAAGAGACTCAGCCCAGCATCTCGGGCAGGCTAGCCAGGGTTGCCAGTTCCCGGTCGGGGCACACACCAAGGCGCTCCGAGCGCTGGCCGAAACGGTTGACCCAAACCACTTGCAAGCCAAATGCTGCGGCGCCAACGGCATCCCACGCGTTGGACGACTGAAAGCTGATCTCCTCGGGCGCCAGTTGCAAGCGCTCCACCGCCAGTCGGTAAACCTGTGGGTCCGGCTTGTAGATGCCAATCTCATCGACTGACAGGACCGCAGCGAAAGCGCCGGCGAGGCCCGCATTGTCGACCGCGGCCGCCAACATTGCCGGAGAACCATTAGAAAGAATCGCACAGGCGATCCCGCGGTCTTGTAATTGTGCCAGCACCGCCGGCACTTCCGGGTAGCAAGCAAGATCCAAATACGCCTGCATTAGGTCTTCGCGCAAAGATGGATCGGTCAAACCATGGGTTTCGAGCGCGTAATCAAGCGCGTCGCCGGTGACCTGCCAGAAGTCGGTGTACCGACCCATCAGGCTGCGCAGCCAGGTGTACTGCAGTTGCTTGCTGCGCCACAGTACCGAAACCTCTGCTGCGGCTGTACCGATGCGCTCACTATGACGGTCCACAGCCGAATGCACATCGAACAGTGTGCCGTAGGCATCGAAGACACAAGCGCGAATGCCCTGCAGAGTATCGATATCGACCCTCGCTTTTTGAGCGGGCTTAAAGCCGGACCCGCCCCGCTCAATCGCTGCGCGGCGGAATTGAATAAGTGCTGGTGACGTGAGCCACCATCTCGTCGTTACCCTCAATCAGTAGTTCGACCTCGCCGACCGCCAGCCGTCGACCCAACTTGATGATGTGCGCCCGCGCCAGCAGGTCGCCGGGCTCAGGCCGGCGCAGGAAGTTAATATTGAGATTAGTGGTGACGGCAAGCTCTACTACACCGATGCGCGTGAGTACCGCAGCATACATGGCGTAATCGGCAAGACTCATCATCACCGGACCCGAGATGGTGCCACCCGGGCGCAGGAACTCATTGCTGTAGGGCGCCCGGGCCGTAGCACTGCCTGGACCCAGAGTCTCGACCTGAAACCCGAAAATCTCGGCAAAAGGTAGTTGCTCACGGGTCAGTGCCGCCATTGCCTGCGTGGTTATCCGGGGCATCGCAGTTGACTCCTTGTTGCCTTAAAATTGGATCTGGCAGGCACGTTTAGTCGAGGCACACACCATGGAANCCNAGAAAAAACCCGAAAACACAGCATCCTTGGTTTTGCGGGAGGACCATAGCGGCGGAATCACTACGGTCACGCTCAACCGGCCGGATCAGTATAACGCCTTGTCCGAGGAACTGCTCGGGGTGCTGCAATCGACCCTCGATGAGATCGCCGAAAACGGCAACGCCAAGGTTGTTATCCTGGCGGCCAGCGGCAAAGCATTTTGTCCCGGCCACGATCTCAAGCAGATGCGGGCAAAACCGGATAAAGCGTATTACCAGAACCTTTTTGCCTGCTGCAGTCAGGTGATGCTGACTATGGCACGCATGCCCCAAGTGGTGATTGCCCGGGTCCACGGCATGGCCACCGCGGCAGGCTGCCAGCTGGTGGCCGCGAGCGACCTGGCAGTGGCNTCATTGGATGCGCGCTTTGCCGTTTCCGGCGTCAATCTGGGGCTTTTCTGTTCTACCCCGGGCGTTGCCTTGAGCCGCAATCTTTCGCGCAAGCGAGCCTTCGATATGCTAGTAACTGGGCGCTTCATCGATGCGTCGACAGCGGTGGAATACGGCCTGGTCAACCAGGCTGTCGCCGCCGATGCGCTGGACCAAGCGGTGCAGGCCCTTGCGCAGGACATTGCCCGCAAGCCGGCGGACACCCTGCGCGAAGGCAAGGCGCTTTTCTACAGCCAGTTGGAACAAGGTCTGGCCCAAGCCTATGCGCTGGCCGGCGAGACCATGGCCTGCAACATGCTGTTTGAGGACACCATCGAAGGCGTCGATGCCTTCATCGAAAAGCGCCCGCCTGACTGGCACTGAGCCACTCCGGCACGGCCCCTCACTTCTTATCGGGCCACGCCTGGACTGTGCTCGACNGGCNTGGCCCGGTCCAGGNCCCTGAACTGCAGGGCTTCACACAGGTGATCCNTGGTCACNCNCTCAGAGTCNCCAAGATCGGCAATGGTCCGGGNNAGACGCAGNAGGCGGTGATACGCCCGGGCCGANAATCCCAGGCGCGTTGTGGCGCTTTCCAGCAGCGCCCGACAGGCTCCGTCCAGCCAGACGCAACGCTCAAGATCTGCCACCGGTAGATGTGCGTTACTCACGCCGCTACGGATCGATTGCCGTTCGCGGGCGACGGACAGTCGTGCTCGAACTTGCGCGGAACTCTCGGGCACGGCGGTCCGGTCGTGCAGTTCTGTTGCTACCACCGGAGCCAACCGCACCTGCAGGTCGATCCGGTCGAGCAACGGCCCAGACAGCCGCGACCGGTAACGGCTGATCTGCTCGGCGGTACAGCGGCACCGGCCGGACGGATCACCCTCGTAGCCACAGGTGCAGGGATTCATGGCCGCCACCAGCTGGAAGCGGCTGGGATAACGAACTGACCAGCCGGAACGGGCGACGGTGATGTGACCCGACTCCATCGGCTCGCGCAGGTGGTCCAGTACCCGCCGGTCGAACTCGGCCAGTTCATCCAGGAACAGCACGCCGTTGTGAGCCAATGAAATCTCGCCGGGCCAGGCCCGGTTACCGCCGCCCACCAGTGCCACCGCGGAGGCGCCGTGATGGGGCGAGCGAAATGGCCGGCGTCGCCAGTCCTCCACGCAGAAACCCTGGCGCGAGACCGAGCGCACGGTGGCAGTCTCCANCGCTTCGTGATCNTTCATCGGCNGCAACANGCCNGGCAAACNTTCAGCCAACATGGTCTTGCCGCAACCCGGCGGGCCCACCAGTAACAACGGATGATCGCCGCTCGCCGCAATCTCGAGCGCTCGGCGACCCAGATACTGACCACGCACATCAGCAAGATCGGGTAGCGCTTGAACNGTCTCCTCGGTCGCACTTGACCGCGCAGCCGCGGCAAANNCCAGCGTTTTCCCGGCAACCAGTTGTGCAGTTAACTCGTTAAGGCACGANATACCNAGCAGGCGGGCNTCCCGGACCAGGGCCGCTTCCGCGANGTTGTCTTCCGGCAGCACCACCGGTCGGCCAGCCCGNCTGGCAGCAGCCACTGCCGGGAGAATACCGTGNACCGCNCGCAACTCCCCGCCGAGGCCCANNTCGCCCAAATACTCGGCCCCGGCCAGATCCGCAACTGCCACCTGTCCGGAAGCCGCCAGCACACCCAGCGCAATAGGCAGATCAAAACGGCCGCCCTGCTTGGGCAAGTCTGCCGGGGCCAAGTTGGCCGTGATGCGCCGAGCCGGAAACTCGAAACCGGAATTGAGCAGTGCGCTGCGCACGCGGTCCCGGCTCTCGCGAACCGCGGCCTCGGGCAATCCGACAATGGAAAAAGACGGCAGTCCACCGGAAAGGTGAACCTCAACGGAAACCGCGGGTGCGTCGGTACCTCTACCGGCGCGACTGTGCACAAGTGCCAGAGACATGTTGACTGCTCCTTGTCATTATCTATCCCGATCCTTGGGAATGACTACTGTAGTTCAGGCTAGNCGGGGCCTTGCTCCTGTTCTTGCTCTAGTTNGGTGAGTCGTGCCTCGAGCACTTCCAACCGCTCCCGTGTTCGCGCCAGCACCTTCTCTTGTATCTCCATCTCCTCCCGGGTGACAAGGTCCATCTTGTCTAGGGTAGCCTGCACGATCGCGCGAACGTTCTTNTTCACATCCTGCGCGATGTCCGCAGGCANNGCATCGCTGATGGTTGCGNCGAGTTTTCGTAGCGGCATGAGAGTCAAGTCCCCTGGCATAGTGCAATCCACCAATAGGAAACACCATACCGTAACACCCGCTCATTCTAACAGACCGGCGCCTGCAAACCGCTGCTTGCACTGTATCAGGGCAAGCACGGCCACGACACGCGCCACGGTTGGGCAAAACCGCGTCCCCTATGTCATTTTCCCACCACAGATCGGTCGTTACGCGCGCGTTCAGGGCCAGTTTAACCGTTGGCACGCTAGTTGCTTTAATAATTACAAGCAGGCCCAGGCAGCCACCAGATTGCCCGGGCCGCCCAACAAAATTTAAGTCACTGGAGACAACCTAATGAAACTGGTAATTGCTGTGATCAAGCCATTTCGGCTCGATGACGTACGCGATGCACTTGCCCAGATCGGAGTCAAGGGCATGACGGTCACTGAGGTAAAAGGCTTCGGCCGCCAGAAAGGCCATACCGAGCTCTACCGCGGTGCCGAGTATGCAGTGGATTTTCTGCCTAAGATCAAGTTGGAAGTCGCCCTCGACGCGGCCTTGCTGGAGCAGGCCCTCGAGGCGATCAGCGGTTCTGCCCAGACCGGCAAGATCGGCGACGGCAAAATCTTTGTCTACGATATTGAGCAGGTGATCCGGATTCGCACAGGCGAGACCGGTAGCGACGCCCTTTAACCGGAAACGACCGCCAGGAGAACATCACATGAAATTTTTTCTTACACCGAACATGGCCCGGTTGACAGTTATGCTAGGTCTGTTGTTAAACGTCACCCA
>PBTT01000054.1 GCA_002729195.1 Acidiferrobacteraceae bacterium | reverse complement strand
ACAACCCGAGCCGCTGCTTGCCAGGGTACGCCACGCAGGCGCTGTCTTTTGCGGCTATTACAGTGCCGAGTCGCTAGGGGACTATTGTGCCGGGCCCAACCATGTGCTGCCAACGGCTGGTACCGCCCGCTTCAGCTCACCGCTCGGCGTATACGACTTTCAAAAGCGCTCCAGTGTCATCCATTGCTCGGCAGACAGCGCCGCCGCCTTGTCGCAGGTTGCCGCCCGACTTGCCCGGGCGGAAAAGTTGACCGCCCATGCCCGCTCAGCCGAGTACCGGGGTCAGACTTAGGGTCGCCTCAAACAACACCTGGCCATGACTGACGATTCCCTGATTGAGCATTGGGTGCACCCGCGCATCCAGGACCTGGCGGCCTACCAGGTCGCCGAAGCCCAGGGTCTGATCAAACTGGACGCGATGGAGAATCCCTATATTTGGGATGAGACCCTGCGTGCACAGTGGCTAAAACGGCTGGCTGCAGTGTTGCTCAATCGGTACCCTGATCCCGAGGCCAGAGCCCTGATCGAAGCATTGCGCCGGCGTTTTGCGGTGCCTGGCGCAGCGGCACTGCTGCTTGGCAACGGTTCGGACGAACTGATCCAGATGGTGGCACTGGCTGTGGGTGGCCCCGGGCGAGTCATGCTGGCGCCAGAACCGAGCTTCTCGATGTATCGGGTGATTGCAACAATCACTGGTTGTGACTATGTGGATGTGCCCCGCTGTGCAGATTTCTCGGTGGATGCCGAGGCGCTGTTACAAGCCATCGACCAGCATGACCCGTGCTGTGTATTTTTGGCCTGCCCAAATAATCCTACGGGCAACTCCTGTGATCCCGCTTTGGTCGAAAAGGTGGCACACGCATGTAGTGGTATCGTCTTGGTCGATGAGGCCTATCACGCATTTTGTGGCGATACTTTTATGGATCGCGCCGGTACACTGGACAATGTACTGGTCATGCGCACCTTGTCAAAACTGGGTCTCGCCGGGCTGCGCCTGGGTTTTCTTGTCGGGCCCGAAGTGCTGGTAGGTGAGATCAACAAGGTTCGTCTGCCCTACAACATTAATACGCTGACCCAGGCAAGTGTTGAGTTTGCGTTGGCGCATCTGGAGTGGTTCGAAGATAAAGCCCGGGCTATCTGCCGTGCGCGGGATGATGTTTACCGGGCGATCAATAGCATGAGGGGCATCACGGCGTATCCCAGCCAGGCCAATTTCGTGCTCTTTCGATTACCAACCGGCACAGGTAGCACGGTATTCGACGCGTTGTGCAATCGGGNAGTTCTGGTGAAAAACCTTCACGGCGCTCACGATGCCTTGAGCGATTGCTTGCGGGTAACNGTCAGTACTAAAGAAGAGAACGAGGCGTTTGTTAGCGCATTGGCAGGGGCGCTTNACGACAGCAAGTGAGGCTCGTTTTTATCGGGTAGGCTCGTTTGTTAGAATCGGCTTCTCTTTAGCCGGCTACCGGCAGCGGCTTGCTCACTTTGAAGGACNCCAATGACTCTTAAGCGCAGCGCCGAAGTACGGCGCGAAACCAAAGAAACCTGTATCACCGTTGTTATTGACCTGGCCGGGACNGGCAGTGCGGAACTCGATACGGGNGTGCCCTTTTTCGATCACATGCTGGAGCAGGTGGCGCGTCACGGCTTGGTGGATCTTAAAATCAGTGCNCAAGGAGATCTCGCCGTGGACGGCCATCACACCATCGAGGATGTCGGTATCACCCTGGGGCAGGCGATCGCGCAGGCCCTTGGTGAACCCCGCGGTATCAACCGCTACGGCCATGCTTACGTGCCGCTGGATGAGGCATTGAGCCGGGTGGTGATCGACTTCTCTGGNCGGCCAGGGCTGGAGTTTGCGGTCAACTGGCCGCGCTCGCGGGTCGGGGACTTTGACGTGGATCTGCTGCAAGAGTTCTTTCAGGGTTTTTGCAATCACGCTCGAGTCACGTTGCATGTGGACAACCTGCGNGGTAACAANGCCCACCACGTAGCCGAGACCGTATTCAAGGCATTTGGTCGCGCACTGCGCATGGCGCTCACCCTGGATGACCGGCAGTGCGACAGTGTGCCCTCGACCAANGGGTCGCTATAACCCACGATGCGTCGTATCGTTGTTGTCGANCTNGGTACTGGCAACCTCCACTCGGTCAGCAAGGCGCTGGAGCATGTGGCGGGGGGNGTCACCGTAAAGGTNAGCGCTGAGCCGGCCGTCATCGCCGCTGCCGACCACGTGGTGCTACCGGGCCAAGGAGCCATCGGCACCTGGTTTAAGGCGCTGGGTAAAGACACCCTGCACCAGGCGATCACAATCGCCCTGGCCAGCCGCCCAGTACTGGGTATCTGTTTGGGCCTGCAGGCGCTTTTTGANCACAGTGACGAAGATGGTGGTACCACGGGTNTGGGNGTGCTGGCCGGGCAGGTCCGGCGGTTTGGNTCTGGTGAAAATACCCGGGGGCNAGAATTGAAAGTGCCGCACATGGGCTGGAACAACGTCACCCAACACGGNGAACACCCGCTGTGGCTGGGNATACCCCAGGATACNCGCTTTTACTTCGTNCACAGTTANTACGCCGATGCGCGCGCGCCCGACCAAGTCGCCGGCACTACCGACTACGGGGTGCGCTTTACCTCGGCCGCCGCCGCGGACAACGTCTTTGCCGTGCAGTTCCACCCGGAGAAGAGCCACGCCCAGGGCCTCAAGTTACTGGAAAATTTCGTCAATTGGGACGGCGGCACTTGATTCGCCGGTATCCGTGGATGCTCTGCCAACAGCTGCGGTACAATTTCATCGTTATAGCCACCAATATCCTACACAAGGTCGCTGACTAGCCTCGACTGCCGGGTCACCGCCTGGCTTATTGACGCCGTACCACCTGTACATTCTCATGCAGTTGATTCCCGCCATCGATATCCGCCAGGGTCGCTGTGTGCGCCTGCGCCAAGGTGACATGAGCAACGAGACTGTGTTCGACGCTGATCCTATAAGNGCGGCCGAGCGCTGGGTTGGTGCCGGCGCTCTACGGTTGCACATCGTNGATCTGGATGGTGCGACTGANGGCCGCCCGGTCAATGCCGGCATCATTCGTGCCATAGCGGATCGCTACTCGGAGATACCGCTACAGGTAGGCGGTGGTATTCGTGACGAGGACACGGTCGATGCGTACCTCGAAGCCGGGGTGCAGTACGTGATCATTGGTACTCGCGCCGTTAACGAGCCGCACTTCGTCAGTGATCTGTGCGCCGAGTTTCCTGGCCACATTATCGTTGGGCTCGATGCGCGAGACGGCCGCATTGCCACCGACGGCTGGTCCAAACTCTCGGGCCACGAGGTCGTTGATCTGGCTCAGCACTTCGAGAACGATGGGGTTGCCGCCATCGTCTACACTGATATCGAGCGCGATGGTATGTTGAGCGGAGTTAACGTCGAGGCAACCGCGCGGCTGGCTGAGTCTGTCCGCATCCCGGTTATCGCCGCGGGCGGCGTGCGTGATCTCGATGACATTCGGGCATTGGTNGCGGTGCAGGANTCAGGTGTGGAGGCGGTGATAACCGGCCGGGCAATCTATGAGGGTACGCTGGACTTCCGCCAGGGGCAGCAGCTTGCCGCTGGCCGGCCAGCCGGCACGGGCTGAGCAGTGGGCCTGGCCAAGCGCATCATCCCCTGTCTGGACGTCGATGGCGGGCGGGTCGTCAAAGGTGTGCGCTTTGTCGAGATTCGTGATGCCGGGGACCCGGTAGAGGTAGCACAACGCTACGATGAGCAGAAAGCCGACGAGATCACGTTCCTCGATATCACCGCCAGTTCCAGCGCTCGTAATACCATGGTTGAGGTGGTGCGGCGGGTAGCGGCTGAGGTATTCATCCCGCTGACTGTAGGTGGGGGCATCCGCGAGGTGGCNGACATTCACCGCCTGTTGCACGCCGGGGCCGACAAGGTTTCCATCAACACTGCGGCAGTGACCCGGCCGGAATTGGTAGCCGAGGCGAGCCATCACTTNGGNGCTCAGTGCATCGTGGTGGCAATCGACGCCAAGCGTGCGGACCAACACTGGCAAGTGTTCACCCACGGCGGGCGCACACCTACAGGCCTGGATGCGGTTGCCTGGGCCCGGCGCATGGCGGATCTCGGTGCAGGCGAAATACTGCTGACCAGCATGGACCGTGACGGTACTCGCGACGGGTTCGACCTCGCTTTAACCCGGGCAGTANCTGATGCCGTGCCGGTGCCGGTCATCGCCTCGGGTGGCGTGGGTGAGCTCGAACATCTGGCACAAGGCATACTTGAAGGCGGCGCCGATGCAGTGTTGGCCGCCAGTATTTTTCATTTCGGTGAATACACGATCGAGCAGGCCAAGGCGCATATGGCCGCGCGCGGNATAGAGGTGAACNTGCAATGACGAGTGATAAATGGCTGGAGCAGGTGCAGTGGACGGCGGACGGCCTGGTGCCGGCGATTGCCCAGGAGGCCAGTAACGGCCGCGTGCTGATGGTCGCGTGGATGAACCGTGAGGCGCTGCGTGAAACCGCGGCGACCTGCCGTGGCGTGTACTGGTCACGTTCGCGGCAGAAATTGTGGCGCAAGGGAGAGGAGTCNGGTAACGTGCAGNTGGTCAGGGAGATACGGCTCGACTGTGACAACGACGTGATCCTGCTGCAGATCGAGCAGGTCGGTGGTATTGCTTGCCACACTGGCCGAGCTAATTGTTTTTTCCAGGTACTGCAAGAAGGCGGCTGGCAGATTGTCGATCCAGTGTTGAAAGATCCCGCTCAGATGTATGGCAGTAGTTGAGTGATGCCTGAGCNNGTTCGCATTNNNGANCGGTTGTCAGTACTGATTNCCAAGCGCTGGAATGGGNGTCCAGCTATTNCCTNCACCGCCCGGAAACCNCGAAGCCTTGANGCATAACCCCGGGTCCGGCGACGCTGATTTTGCCGCTTAATAAAGGTGTTCCCGCTATTTTTTAAAAGCGGTTATTATGTGCCTGATGACCGGCGGCCGGTCGGCAGGCCAAAGTTGCACTCAACCGGTGCAGGTAAGGGTTTGCCCGGCCACATATGACAACAAAGAGTAGGACAGGAGATAACTATGGGATTTGGCGGTATCAGTATCTGGCAATTACTCATCGTTCTGGTGATTGTATTGCTGCTTTTTGGCACCAAGAAACTGCGCAACCTCGGTACTGACCTTGGCGGCGCGGTAAAGGGTTTTCGCAGTTCCATGAAAGATTTCACGAACACCGAGGAGCCAGTTGAATCAGCAGAATCACCCGCGGACCCCGAGAGCCTTGCCGAATCTGCTGAAGAGGCGGATTCTGACGACCAAACTNCCAAGGCCTGAGCCGCGCACNGGGCAGCGCTATGTTCGATGTTGGCTTCCTTGAGATTGTCATCATCGCAGCGATCGCGCTGATCGTGCTTGGACCTGAGCGTTTGCCCCGGGCTGCTCGCACTGCTGGCCTGTGGGTGGGTCGCGCGCGGCGTATGGTGGCCGACGTCAAATCCGACATCGATCGCGAAATCCGCGAGAGTGAACTGGCCGACCTGCGCAAACTGGGTGAAGATGTCAGCAGTGTGAAAGACGATATAGAAAAAGCCGGCCAGTCAGTGACCGATAATGACGCCATGGGCGACGTGGTGAACTCGATCAAGGAATCTGCCGACGTGCTGCAGGCCGACGCTACAGAGAAGAGCGGTACGGGCTGAAGGGTTTAACCGGTGGCCGAATCTGCCAAGCGTCCCGAACTGCAGGGGGCGACCTTCATGTCGCACCTGCTGGAGTTGCGCGACCGGCTGATGCGCGGTGGTGGTGCGGTGCTGGTGCTATTTTTTATTTGTGCGCCCTTTGCCAACGACCTCTATGAGTATCTGGCTGAGCCCCTGATGGCGGCGTTGCCGGAGGGCAACTCCATGATCTCNACCCAGCCACACGGGCCGTTTTTCGTGCCCTTTAAGTTNGCTTTTGCGTTTGCGGCAGTGGTAGCCATGCCCTACCTGCTGTACCAGTTGTGGGCNTTTGTCGCGCCNGGNCTGTACGAGCACGAAAAACGCCTGACCGTGCCCATNCTGGTCTCGAGCAGCCTGCTGTTNTANCTGGGTATTCTGTTCGCCTATTTCATCGTGTTTCCGGTCATCTTNGCTTTTTTTACCAGCACCGCACCCGAAGGCGTGCTGGTAATGACCGATATCAACGAATACTTGAGTTTCGTGCTGAAACTCTTTTTTGCTTTTGGCCTGGCCTTTGAAGTGCCGGTGGCGACGGTACTGATGGTGCGCATGGGTATGACTACGCCAGAGAATCTCGCTACCAAGCGGCCTTACATCATTGTTGGCGCTTTTGTCGTGGGCATGGTGATGACGCCCCCGGACATCTTCTCGCAGACCATGCTGGCGATACCGGTCTGGATCCTGTTCGAGGCTGGGCTCTATTTCTCCCGCACGATCAAGCCCCGCGAGCGAGATCCGGAAGAGAATGACACCAGCGATCTTGGTGGCGAGAGTATGGATTAGGAGTTCGAGGCCGCTAGCACTCAGTTCGATGAACTCTCTGATGATGACGCCACCCCGCGCAATTAATCTGCGGCCATCCCCAACTGCACCAGTTGTGCCTGCCTGCTCGCGGGCGAAGTATGTTTCAGTGCGCGAACCCACCGCCGGATGCTGAAACAGTTCGGCTAAATAGCCGGAAAAGACCAAGAGTTGAAAGTTATGCCTCCCAAAATATCCAGTTTCAAGCTGCACAAAGGCGAGCGGTTGGCGGACAAGTACGAGGTAGTGGCACTGCTCGGGGCTGGCTGGGAAGGCGAGGTGTACCAAGTGCGCGAATGCGGTACCCGCATAGAGCGAACCGTCAAGATTTTTTTCCCTCGGCGCAATCCCGGTGACCGGGCACTACGCTTCTATGCCCGCAAACTGCACAAATTGCGCCATTGCCCGATGGTCATCCAGTACCATACTCGGGATGCATTCCGTTACCGCGGGCTCAAGGTATCTTTCCTGGTCTCGGAATTCGTCGAGGGGGAATTGCTGTCGGATTTTCTCAAACGCCAGAGTGGGCGGCGGTTGAGCCCTTTCCAGGCAGTACACCTGCTGCACGCACTGGCATCGGGTATCGAGACTATCCATAATCTTGGCGAGTACCATGGTGACCTGCATACCGACAACGTCATCGTGTTGCGCCACGGGCTCGGCTTCGAGTTGAAACTGCTCGACATGTACAGTTGGGGCGCGCCCAATGCCGAGAACATACAACATGACGTATTCGATCTGATCCGCCTGTTTTATGATGCCAGTGGTGGCCAGCGCCATTACCGGCGCCAGCCTCAGGAGATCAAAGATATCTGCAAAGGGCTCAAGCGCTCGCTGATCGCACGTGAATTTCGCACCGCCGGCCAACTTTGCCAGCACCTGGAAACCATGGAATGGCAGTAAAGGCCCGCCGCCTTTGACTGGGCCTGATGACATGGCGAGGCTGGCACCTCCCATCACCCTGTGTGGCACCAGCCTTGATGTGCCCCAACTTGTGGCACTGCCGCAAGGACAGGCAGTGGCCTTCACCTGCACATACCCCGGCCGGCTTAACGGCAACGAGGATGCCGTAGGTGTATTTACCCGGGAGCCGGCATCGGTGGTG
>PBTT01000053.1 GCA_002729195.1 Acidiferrobacteraceae bacterium | reverse complement strand
GGCCCAGGAGAAATACGGTGTGGGGCCAATCAGTGGTGAGGAATTCCGCTGGGCGATGGAAAATCTTGATCTCACGGCAGAAAGGATCGCTGAACTGGGCGCGACCGATGTGTTGCCGCCATTCAAGATTACTTGTGCCGATCACGAGGGTGGTGGCTCAGCACGTTTCCAGCAGTGGGACGGAAATGCATGGCACTTTATTACCGATTGGGTTGAGCCCATGAAGGATATTACCCGACCGATGATCGAGGCCTCTGCCGCTGCCTACGCAAAAGAGAAGGGTATTACTCCGCGTTCTGGTATGTCGATGGGTTCTGATTGCGGTTGATGAACTAGAATCTCATGGAGGCGGCCTTGAAAGACAAAGCAGCAACGCTGCTCAGCGTCAATAATATCGAGGTCGTATACGACCATGTGATACTGGTTCTAAAAGGAGTATCCCTGGAGGTACCCGAGAAGGGCATCGTTGCCCTTCTCGGGGCCAACGGGGCAGGTAAGACAACCACACTCAAGTCCATCTCCAACCTGCTGATGGCCGAGCGTGGCAACATTACCAAGGGAACTATTGAGTATCAGGGAGAGCCCATTCAAGGGCTCTCTGCCAACCAGCTGGTTAAACGCGGTGTGATCCAGGTCATGGAAGGGCGCCGCTGTTTCGAACACCTGACTGTAGAAGAGAACTTGCTGACTGGGGCCTTTACCCGCTCGGATGGCGCCTCTTTAATCCGTCAGGATCTGGATCTGGTCTACAGTTATTTCCCGCGCCTCAAAGAGCGCCGCAACAGCACCTCAGGTTACACCTCCGGCGGGGAGCAGCAGATGACTGCTGTCGGGCGGGCGTTAATGGCCCGGCCAAAGATGATTCTGTTGGATGAGCCCTCTATGGGTCTGGCACCAACACTCGTCGAGGAAATATTCGAGATCATGCAGCAGCTCAATGAAAAAGAGCAGGTAACTTTCCTGCTGGCAGAACAAAATACCAACATTGCTTTGCGCTATTCTCACTATGGGTACATTCTTGAGAATGGCCGGGTGGGGATGGATGGTGAGGCCAGTGCTTTGCTGGATAACCAGGATGTGAAAGAGTTTTACCTGGGCGTTAGCGGTGGCCAGAAGAAAAGTTTCAGGAAAGTAAAGCATTACCGTCGGCGCAAGCGCTGGTTGAGTTGATCTGAGGTCGTTGAACAAGGCCAGAGCCTAGGCAGGGGGCCTTTTGGGTAGTGTGAGTAGCTATTTGAGTTGTCAGTCATGACAGATACAGATTTTTTTGATGCCCTGGAAACACGGGCGCCTGAGCAGCGAGAAGCGGAGCAGTTTTCCCTGCTGACCGAGCAGCTGCGCTATGCGAAGACCCAGACTCCAGCGTATACAGTTTTGCTGAAAGAGGTAGACCCTGATGTAGTCGGCGACCGCGACGCCTTGGCCAAGCTGCCGGTTACGCGAAAGTCAGAGCTGGCACAGGCGCAGGCGAAGACCCCGCCGCTGGGGGGATACTGCGGCCTTTCGGGGCGTACACTGCCCCGGGTATTTGCTTCTCCTGGCGCAATTTTTGAGCCCCAGGGCAATACGCCGGATTTCTGGCGCATCGCGCGGGCCTTGTATGCTGCCGGCTGTCGCGAAGGGGATCTGGTGTACAACACTTTTTCCTATCACTTCACGCCTGCCGGATTCATGCTGGAAGGCGGTGCACACGCGCTGGGTTGCACGGTCTTTCCGGCTGGTACTGGCCAGAGCGAGCTGCAAGTGCAGGCGTTGGCCCACCTTCGCCCGCGGGTCTACATCGGCACTCCGTCCTTTCTCAAGATCCTGTTGGATAAGGCAGTCGACATGGATATTGATGTTTCGAGTATCGAAGTCGGCCTGGTTTCGGGAGAAGCCTTGCCGGGAACGTTACGCGAAGAGTTATCCGAAAAAGGCGTGGATGTGCTGCAGGCTTATGCCACGGCGGATGTGGGCCTGATTGCCTACGAGTCGCCCACGCGCGAGGGCTTGATCCTGGATGAAGGTGTACTGGTCGAGATCGTGCGCCCCGGTACTGGTGATCCGGTTGCATCGGGCGAGGTGGGTGAGGTGCTCGTGACAGTACTGCAGCCGGGTTATCCGCTCATTCGTTTTGCCACGGGGGATTTATCCGCATTTATGGACGGCACTAGCCCCTGCGGGCGTACCAACCGGCGCATCAAGGGGTGGATGGGGCGTGCCGACCAGACCGCCAAGGTGCGTGGTATGTTTGTGCATCCATCCCAGGTTGCCACCGTGACTTCCCGTCATCCTGAGGTCGCTCGTGCAAGACTGGTGATCGAACGTATCGATAATGCAGATGCCATGACCCTGCGTTGTGAACTCACTAACTCGAGCATTGACCAGCAAGGACTTGCCGAGCAGATCAGTACCAGCATTCGGGATGTCTGCAAACTGCGCGGGGAGGTTGTTTTTACCGGGCAGGGCACTTTGCCCAATGACGGTAAGGTCATAGACGATCAGCGTCCACTCGACTGATACCGCAAACTCTATCACCCGGGCGCTAATACCGCTCGCAAACGATTGTCCTTTCTACCTATCGCAGGCTTTGATGTTTTTGTTATTCGACACAGACCGGCCTGTGGTTTCGCTCTGGGGGCATCGCTTCGGGGTTTTCCTTGAGTGGAAATGACCTGGGCCAAATCATTGGCTTGTTTTTCCGATGCTGTTTTCTCTAGACTGTGACAGCAAAACCAACGGAGAACCCAGTGACTGACTCGGATATCCAGGACGATGTTTCTCTATACGCGAACCTGTTTGGCTTCCTTGGATTTCCCTTAAGCCGCGACCCGGTCGGCGCCGCGGCCGACGTGGCGGTGCTGGGGGTGCCCTACGACATGGGTACCACCGGCCGCGCTGGCACCCGCAGTGGCCCGGCGGCCATTCGCCAGGCCTCGGGCAACATACGCTGGGAACAGGCGCGCTGGCCCTGGAGCTACCCGCTCAAGCAAACGATCCAGGGCATCGACTGCGGTGATCTCGTCTTTGCGCCGGGCGACATTCCGGGCTTCGTCCAGGCCTTGGAAAAGCGGGCCACTGAGATTCTGCGCTCGGGTAAGACACTGCTCAGTTTCGGTGGCGATCACTTCATTACACTGCCGCTGCTGCGGGCCCACCATGGCGTGTACGGGGAACTCGCCCTGATACATTTTGATGCCCATACCGATACCTATGCACAGGGCAGCGCGTTCGATCACGGCACCATGTTTCACCAGGCGCCTGCGGCAGGGCTGGTCGATCCCGGCTGCTCGGTGCAGGTCGGTATCCGCACCGAGTATGACCCCGGCAGCCACGCTTTCCAGGTGCTTGATGCCGACTGGGTCCACAACCACGGGGTGGCGGCGACGGTTGCCGCGATTGGTGAGCGTGTGGGTGAGCGCAAGGCTTACCTTACCTTCGATATCGATTGCCTCGACCCCGCCTTTGCACCGGGTACTGGGACCCCTGTGGCGGGCGGCCTTTCCAGCAACATGGCACTGCAGATCGTGCGAGGCCTCAAGGGCCTGGACATCGTTGGCATGGATGTGGTGGAAGTGGCGCCGGCCTATGACAGTGCCGAGTTGACCGCACTTGCCGCCGCCACTGTGGCCATGGAGATGCTCTACCTGCAGGCCGAAAAACGCCGCTAAGCCCCGGTCGCAGTCAACGCCTAAGACCTAGGCTGCATTCGTAATTCAGCAGCCGAAGATCAGGGTCTTTTCCCGGCCCAGCATTATTTTTCATCAATAAATGGCTTGCTTATCCAGAGTCATCCACTCGGTGTCGCGAAATGGCCACTGGGGGCGTGTCGCACCCGTTCTCTCAGCCAGGCTTCATCATTATGTTCCGGGCGAAAACGATTAAGGGAGAAACGGCTGAGGTCGATGCCAGCATCACCATGCACAAGCCATTGGGCTAACGCCAGTGCCAGGCTGGCAGAACGCAGTATCCCGGCGGAATTTAAACCGCTAAGGACAAAATAGCCTCGCACCTCTGTCGCCTGATCTAAGATCGGAAATCCATCAGGGGTAAAACTTTCCGGTCCGTTTATCAAAGTCTTGATACCTGTATTGGCCAGCGCTGGCACAAGGTGCATGCCACGCTCCAGGTAGGGTCCAAACTGCTCCCAGTCTTCATTGAGAAGGCCAAACGAAAAGTTATCTGGCAATGTCTCAGGTGACACCGGCTTTGCATTGAGGTCAAAACAACCAATTAACAGCCCGCCGACTTCTTCGCGCCCGTAAATCAATGCATCAGGATCTCTAAAAGTCGGCATATCCGGGGTGATGCCATCGATCGGCTCGGTCAACGCATAGAAGTGTTCTACCGGGTAAACGGGGATACCAATCTTATTTTGCAGCCCTAGCGGCCGAGACCATAGGCCAGCACAGTTGACAACATACTCACAGCCAGTAACTCCATGACTGGTCGCAACTCCGGTAACTGCGTTGTCGGTCACAACCACACTTTTCACCTCAGTGTGCTCGAAGAACTGAACGCCCCGGGACCGCGCTTTGCGCGCATAGGCATTTATCAGGTCTGTCGGATTAATCCGGCCATCACCCGGGCTCCATAAGGCCCCCACCAGATCATCCGTTCGAAACTGGGGTAGTTTTTCCTGTGCTTCCTGCGGAGACATTAAACAGGCTTCAACGTCCGCGCTATTGGCCGAGTCAACCAATAATCTGAATTCGGCCATTCGAGACACAGTGCGAGCAAGCATTACCCGGCCACAGCGCTGCCAGCCAATCGGTTGTTCTTGCTCAAAGCTTTCGTACAAATCGGCAGCCAGGCGGTTGAGCTTTACTATTTCGGGAATTTGGTCCAGCAACGGAATATTTCCTGCAGCATGCCAGCTGGTGCCGCAGCCAAGTTGGCCACGCTCAAGTACCACGACATTCTGCGAGCCCAGTTCTGCAAGGCGAAACGCGACTGCAGTGCCAATAACACCGCCTCCAATGACAACGATTTGCGCGTGTTTGGGAAACGACTCAGCCATCGGGGTACAGGTTTTCCTGCTAAACCCTGTTATCAGTCACCGCCACATTTTATAGTGCTTTGGGTAAACCAGATCTTGATCCGCCGCACGGGCCGATGCCGTGGCCTGGGCAGCAACGGTGCCGGTTCAAGTATCACTGCCGCTTGCAGCGGTAGAATCAGCAGCTAGCGGACAGCGGTGTCGTCAGTAATGACATGCCGCCCACCTACAAGGAGTAACAATATTGAATGACAAACCGATCAGCCGGTATCCGGTGCCGGCCTTGGAAGACCTGCCACAGGATCTGCGTGAGCGGGTACTGGCGGTACAGGGAAAAGCGGGCTTTGTGCCCAATGTGTTTTTAGCGCTGGCCCACCGGCCCGATGAGTGTCGGGCCTTTTTTGATTATCATGATGCGCTGATGTTGCGCGAGAGCGGTTTGTCCAAGGCAGAACGGGAGATGATCGTAGTGTCAACGTCAGGCGCCAACGACTGCCAGTACTGTGTGGTGGCGCATGGTGCCATACTGCGGGTCTATGCCAGGGATCCACTGGTGGCTGACCAGGTGGCCATCAATTATCGCAAGGCTGACATCAGCCCACGACAGAGGGCCATGCTGGCGTTCGCCCTCAAGGTGGCGTGCGATTCAGCCGCACTGGCAGATGCCGATTATGACGCCTTACGCCCGCATGGCTTCGACGACGAAGATATCTGGGACATCGCCGCCATTGCCGCGTTTTTTGCCCTGTCCAACCGCATGGCCAACTTCACCGGCATGCGGCCCAACGACGAGTTCTACACCCTGGGCCGCGAACAGCGGCAGCCGCGGCCATGAGTGCTCCGCCAACCGGTGTACCCTCGATCCGTACCGTCGCCATGCCGGCCGACGCCAATCCCAACGGCGACATCTTTGGCGGCTGGCTGATGGCGCAGATGGACGTTGCCGGGGGCACCCATGCTTTNGGTGTTGCCGGCGGCCGGGTGGTCACGGTCGCGGTTGATGCCATGTCGTTTCACCTGCCGGTGCAGATCGGCGACCAGGTCAGCTGTTACTGCACCACCGGGCGCATCGGTACCACCTCAATCAGCGTGAAGGTCGAGACCTGGGTCAAGCGCCGTCATGACGGGCGCGAGGAAAAGGTGACCGAGGGACAGTTCACGTTTGTTGCCATCGACCAGGATGGGTGCCCCCGGTCGGTTACACAGCCGGCCGATTAAAGCTTGTCCACAGCGGATCCTCCGGAACTTACCGGCCTGGCTGCACNCCTGGGCGCGGCCGATCTGCCGCCAGTCCACGCCTGGCAGCCAGAATTCTGTGGCGATATGGACCTGCGCATTGCCCGCGATGGCAGCTGGCACTACCAGGGTTCCCCCATCAGCCGGGTTCGCCTGGTGCGCTTGCTCTCCACCGTCATTCGCCGCGAGGGTGACGAGTACTTCCTGGTTTCGCCGGAACAGAAATTGCGCATCCGGGTGGACGACGCCCCGTTCGTTGCGGTCGAGATGGAAAGCGAGGGCCAGGGNCAGACACAGCGTCTGCTATTTCGCACCAACGTCAACGACGTGGTGGCGGCCGGGCGCGANCACCCGATGCGGGTGNTGGAACACGGCCCGGCGGCGGAACCCGCCCCCTACCTGCTGGTGCGTGACGGNCTCGAGGCANTGATCTCGCGGGCCGTCTACTACCAGCTGGCAGCAATGGTGATACCGGCCAGTGAAGGTGATGCCGGTGTCCTCGGGGTCTGGAGCGATGGCTGCTTCTTCGCGCTCGGCCGGGTCTAACGGCGCACTCGGTCGGGCCTAACGGCGCCGCCGAGTAGGGCCTGGAACGGGCCAGGATGATCGGTCGGTGGCCTCAGGCCTGTGTCAGTGCTTGTTCAAGGTCGCTGATAATATCTTCGACATCCTCGATGCCGACCGACAATCTCACCAGGCCGTCGGTCAGTCCGCGTTTGTGCCGATCCGCCAGTGGCACGTCGACGTGGGTCATGCTGGCCGGGTGGGTGATCATGGTCTCGACACTGCCCAGGCTCTCGGCCAGCCCGCACAGCTGCACGTTGTTCATCAGGNTTTTACCGGCTTCGGTGCCCCCGGTCAGTTCAAAAGTGATCATTCCACTGAAGCCCGACATCTGTGCCTTGGCCACCGCGTGTTGTGGGTGGGACGGCAGACCCGGATAGAGCACCCGCTCGATCTTGTCATGTGACTCGAGGAATTGTGCTACCTGCATTGCTGATTCCTCGTGTCGGCGCATGCGCAGGTGGAGAGTTTTCAGACCGCTCAGGTTCAGCCAGCAGTCAAACGGACTGGAAACCGCGCCAATGGTNTTCTGGATGTACTTCATCTGCTCAAAGATATCCTGCCGGTTGGTGACNAGGATGCCGCCGATGATCTGGTTGTGGCCGGACAGGTACTTGGTGGTGCTGTGCATGACAATATCGACACCGAATTCCAGTGGCCGCAGGAAGACTGGTGTAGCGAAGGTGGAATCCACTCCCAGCAGCAGGTCGTGCTCGCGGGCGATGCTGGCCATGNCCTCTAGATCGGTCACCTTGAGCAGGGGNTTGGTCGGAGTTTCAATCCACAGCATCCGGGTCTTCGAGGTAATTGCTGCACGCACCGACTCGGTGTCGGTGCTGTCGACGTAAGTGAACTCCAGCCCGTGCCGCGCCAGCACGTTGTCGAAGTGGCGGGTCACGCCGCCGTATACGTCATCTCCGCTGACCACGTGATCGCCGCTGCCCAGCAATTTCAGGGCGGCGTCCACGGCCGACATGCCGCTGGCAAAGCTAACGCCGTACTTGCCGTTCTCGATGGCGGCAAGATTCTCTTCGAGCACTTGCCGCGTTGGGTTCGATGAACGCGTGTAATCGAAGCCCCGGTCTTTGCCCACTTCGGGCAGGACATAGGTGGCGGTCTCATAGATTGGGGGCACTATCGACCCGCTGGTGGGGTCTGGAATGATGCCGGCGCGAACTACTTTGGTATCAAACTTCAACGCTATTCTCCCTGGTTGCAGGCAATGTCCGGTCAGGCGGCCTGCCGGTTCTTCTGTGTAATAAATTCAAGCATGTCGATCTTGTTGATGATGCCTGTAACCTGGCCCTCGTCCACAACCACGGCCACATTGTCATTTTCGAAGATGCGTTGTACTTGATCCAGTGTTTCGTTCGGCCCCACCTGGCCTTGCAGGGGGCGGGCAATCTCTCTTGCCTCGTCTTCCAGCGTATGTTCACCGCCAGCCACGGCGCGGAGGATATCGAGTTCCTCGACCATTCTCAGGTCACCTTGGCCGATGCTCATTGGCATTTGCGAAATACCGAGTTCCGCCATGTGGGTGATCACGTTTTTGAGTGGCTCGTCGGGTTCGGCAAAAACCACTTGGTGCTGCTGGGAGGACAGTAGATCCTGCACTGTCCCCAGGTGAGAGTCCGGAGCAAAATAGCCCATGTCACGCATCCACTCGTCGTTAAAGCACTTGCTGATGTATCGGTCTCCCGAGTCGCAGATGACCGCCACCACGATTTTCCCCGGACCTAGTTTGCGTGCCTCCGTCAACGCGCCGTGGAAGACCGTGCCGGTGGAGCCACCGGCAAATATCCCTTCATGCCGGGCCAGTCTGCGGGCCATGTGGAACGAATCGCGGTCGGAAACGTTGACCACCTCGTCGATCACCGAGAAATCCAGCGTTCCGACCATGAAGTCGTGGCCAATGCCCTCTACCCGATAGAGTGAGGGTTCGCTCCACTCACCTTTGTCAAAGGCCTCCTTGTAGATACTGCCATAGGGGTCCGGGCCGACCACGCGCACGCTGCGCCCGGCTTCCCTGGCCTTTTCTTTAAGATATTTGCCGGCCCCGGAGATGGTGCCACCGGTGCCAAGGCCGGTCACAAATGAGTCAATCATGCCGTCCGTGGCCTGCCAGATCTCCGGGCCGGTGGTCAGGTAATGTGCCTCAGGGTTGTACATGTTGTAGTACTGGTCGGTATACAGGGCCCCGGGGGTTTGGGCTGCAACGCGTTTTGCCACCTCGACGTAACTGTCTGGATGATGATGGTCCAGGTCAGTGGCGGTGACGATGACCTCGGCCCCGTAGGCCTTGAGCATATCGATCTTTTCCTGACTCATCTTGTCGGGGATCGTGAATACACAACGATAGCCCCGGGTTGCCGCTGCCATGGCCAGGCCCAGCCCGGTATTGCCCGAGGTGCTCTCAACCAGGGTCCCGCCCGGCTTGATTAGCCCTTCTTCCTCGGCTCGTCTGACCATGTTGATGGCCATGCGGTCCTTGACCGACCCCGACGGATTCAGGTTCTCCATCTTCGCGAACACGGTTGCCATATTGGGTTCGACGATGTTGTTCAGCCGCACCAGCGGGGTGTTGCCGACAAGATCAAGAATGTTCTCGTAGTACTGCATCA
>PBTT01000052.1 GCA_002729195.1 Acidiferrobacteraceae bacterium | reverse complement strand
CATAGCCTTGAACTCGGCACAGCGGGCAGGCGTCGGCACTGCCTTGCCCGGATTAAGCAAACCAGCGGGATCGAACACCGACTTGAAGGCATGGAATTGAGCTAATTCATCTTCATTGAACTGGACACACATCTGGCCGATCTTCTCGAGGCCAACCCCGTGCTCGCCAGTGATGGTGCCGCCAACTTCTACGCACAGCGCGAGGATCTCCCCACCGAGCTGCTCGGTGCGCTCAAACTCCCCGGGGTTACCCGCATCGTAGAGAATCAGCGGGTGCAGGTTGCCGTCGCCAGCGTGAAATACATTGGCTACCCGCAGTCCATACTGCTCTGACAGACTGGCAACGCCCTTAAGAACTTTGCCGATCTGTTTACGCGGAATAGTGCCATCGATGCAATAGTAGTCCGGCGAAATCCGGCCCACCGCCGGAAAAGCGTTTTTGCGCCCCGACCAAAAACGCAACCGCTCGGCCTCGTCCCGGGCCACGCGTACCTCGTTAGCGCCCCGCTCGCGCAACACTGCCGAAACTGCCTCAACCTGCTGCTCAACTTCGGCTACGGTGCCGTCCACCTCGCACAGCAGGATAGCCGCCGCCTCGCGAGGGTAGCCGGCCTGGGCAAAGTCCTCAGCTGCCCTGATCGCGGGGTTGTCCATCATCTCCAGTCCCGCCGGGATGATGCCTGCGGCAATCACTTGGGCCACCGCGTCGGCAGCCGCCTCGATGGTGTCAAAAGCCGCCAGCAGCGCCTTGGCTGTCTCCGGCTGAGGCAGCAACCGCAGCGTAACCTCGGTGACCACACCAAGCATGCCCTCCGAACCCGTAATGGCCGCGAGTAGATCGTATCCCGGTGCGTCAAACCCCTCGCTGCCCACGCGGATGCTCTCACCACTCATCAACAAAACTTCAGCAGCAAGGACGTTATGCACTGTAAGGCCATACTTGAGACAGTGGACGCCGCCAGCATTCTCGGCAACGTTACCGCCGATGGTGCAAGCAATCTCGGAGGAGGGGTCTGGGGCGTAGTAAAGACCATAGGCTGCGACCGCCTCGCTCACTGCGAGATTGCGCACCCCGGGTTGGACNCGGGCCGTGCAACTGACCGGGTCCACTGCCAGTATGCGGTTGAAGCGAGTCATACTGAGCAGCAGGCCTTNACTATGCGGCGTGGCGCCCCCGGAAAGNCCNGTGCCTGCGCCGCGCGCTACCACTGGCACCCGGTGACGCTGGCACAGCGCCAGTATCGCCTGCACTTGCGTGACTTGGTCCGGTAGCACGACNACCCGGGGCAATTCCCGATAGCCGCAGAGGCCATCACATTCGTAAGGCCGCAGTTCTTCCTCAGCCGTCAATACCGCCTTAGCCGGCAGTATCTGCCGCAGTTCATGCAGAAAGCTGTCTGGGTTTTCCCGCTTCATGCCTTGGCTCCGATACCATGGCTGCCTTTCNGGCAGGCAAANAATCAGTATGTCACANCGGCCAGTGCCTAACCGAACANCGTAAATGGNTGGTCAGACCCTCGAAACAGCGGTGACGAGATNCTAGCTAAGCAGCCCTCANNCCGCGACNAAGCCGAGAAAGTTNTGCANCANTTGCCNCGCGTTGCGGGCAAATAATGGGAAATACGGCTCNGCGTCTGCTTGCAAACNCCCCANCGAGCCCGGGCCTTGAAGCTGNTCCAGCGCCTCCCCGTAGGCCGGCACTGCACCCCACTCGGGAATCGTGCTGTTCTGTAATTCCACGTGAAACTGCACACCATAGGCATTGCTGCCCACCCGCATGGCCTGCCAGCGACAAAGGGGGGAACTTGCCAGCAACACGGCACCGGCGGGCGGCTGGCTGACCTCCACCGAATGCCATTGCAGACAGCGGATATCCGGCTCGATGCCGGCAAACAGCGGGTCACGCTGCCCGGCCTCGGTNAGGTGCACGTCCAAGATCCCGATCTCGGGGCTTGCCTGCATGGCACACTGCCCGTCAAGCGCAGCGGCCAGCAATTGGTGGCCCAGGCAAAAGCCGAGGTAAGGNCGCTGCAGTTCCTTGACCCAGCGCCGAATGGCAGTTTTCTCGGGCACCAGCCAGGGGCAATCAGCCTCGTCCCACACGTCCATCGGCCCACCCATCACCCACAGCGCATCAAAACCCTCGAGCTGCGGTATCGGCTCGCCGGCGTCCAGTTCTACCGCCTGCCAGACCACGCCGGACTCGGNCAGTAGCTCCCGGAAAATGCCGGGATGCTCACAGGGGATGTGCTGCAGGACTAGAACCTTCATCCATGCACTCCTGTTATCCGCCGCANCACTGTTAATTACTTAGCAGTTAAGCGTGTGGTCGCGCTCCCACTGGCTGATCGAGGCGCAGAAACTGCGCCACTCCTGGTGCTTCAACTTGGCATAACTGTCGACCAACTCACCCCCCAGGCCAGCGCGCAGGACCTTGTTCTTCTCAAACAGGCGGATCGCATCCAGCAGGTTGGAGGGTAACCGGCGAACACCACGGACCTTGTGACCGTCGGTGTACATGTTGATGTCCAGGCGTTTGCCCGGGTCACGCTTATTCTCGATGCCGTCGAGTCCCGCCGCCAGCACCCCGGCCTGCAGCAGGTAGGGGTTGACTGCACCATCCATCAGNCGNAACTCAAAACGACCTGCGTCCGGCACCCGCACCATATGGGTGCGGTTGTTACCGCCNTAAGTAATGGCATTAGGCGACCAGGTTGCACCGGAGAGTGTTACTTGCGCATCAATGCGCTTGTAGCTGTTTACCGTGGGATTGAACACCGCTGCCAGCGCATCGGCACTATGCAGCACACCACCNAGGAAGCGGTAAGCCAGCTGCGACAAACCCAGCTCGTCACGGCCGTTGTGAAATAGGTTCTTCTTGCCGGCCTTGTCCCACAATGACACGTGGGCATGGCAACCGTTACCGGTCAGATTGGTGAACGGTTTAGGCATAAAGGTAGCGCGTAAGCCGTGTTTTTCAGCGATGGCCTTAACCATATACTTGAAGAAAACGTGGCGGTCTGCGGTCACCAGCGCATCGTCGAAATCCCAATTCATCTCGAACTGGCCATTCGCATCCTCATGGTCATTCTGGTACGGCCCCCAGCCCAGTTCGATCATGCAGTCACAGATTTCACTGATGACGTCATAGCGCCGCATCAGGGCCGACTGGTCATAACACGGCTTCTCCTGNGTGTCATCGGGGTCCGAGATTCCCATCCCATCAGGGCTGATCAGNAAATANTCGCATTCCACGCCGGTTTGCATCCAGTAGCCTTTTTTGCGCGCGCGGGCGAGTTGCCGCTGCAAGGCAACGCGGGGTGAGGCCTCGACNTTCTTGCCATCCATNACCAGGTCACCGGCAAGCCAGGCGACTTCCGGTTTCCAGGGTAACTGGATCAGGCTAGCGGGATCGGGAATAGAGAACATATCCGGGTGCGCGGGGGTCATATCCAGCCAGGCGGCAAAACCGGCAAAGCCAGCACCTTCTTTTTGCATGTCGCCGATGGCCCGTGCCGGAACCAACTTTGATCGCAAAACCCCAAACAGGTCGACGAAACTGATCAGGAAATACTTGATGCCCTTGTCTTTGGCGACTCGGGAAAGATTAACTGCCATGACAGATACCTCCGGGTAGTTGTCTTGTAACTGGGTTCTTCAACTATGGTAACCGCGGCACGGGTAATACAGGTCCTGCCAGTCAGCCACTGGCTTTCGCCTCGACGATGAATGAGAGAAAGCGTAGCGGCAAGCGTACTAATTCTTCCGGTCCATGCGGCGCATCGGCATCGAAATACAAGGAGTCACCCTCAGTCATGGCGTAGGTTCTGGCACCATGCCGGTAAGTCATCTCCCCCTTAAGCAGGTAGATGAACTCTACACCGTCATGCTGAAACAGGGGAAAAACCTCCGATGCCTCCGAGATAACAATCAGGTACGGCTCAACCAGACGCTGGCGGTGACTCACCGAATGCCCCAGCAGCCGGTACTGGTGTCCGGCCCGGGTGCCACGCCGGTCGATCACCAGGCCTTCCCCGGCACGCACAAACGAAGCCTCCCGACTCTGCTCGTACTTTCTGAACAATGCCGTAACGGGAACATTGAGCGCCGCAGCCACTGCCTGCAGCGTGGTCAGAGACGACGAGGTCTGGCCGTTCTCGATTTTAGACAGCATGCCGGGTGACAGGCCCGCCTGGCGCGCCAACACTGCGATGGTCATGCCGAGTTGGGCCCTGAAGACCCGTACCTGCTGACCAATAGCACTCTCCAGTCCTCGGTCACGTTTTTCTTCGACCATCCTCGCGGTGACCTTACCCTCCGCCTGCCGGCTTAGGAGCGCATCATTCATACAGCCAGACCGTTCCCGCCCCTGGCTGGCCGGTGCCCGACTAAAGGAATACCGGTCAATGTGCTGGTGGCAATAGTTACGGCCCGCAAGTCTTCGGGTTCGAGGTTATGCAGCTGGGTCTTGCCAGTGCAGCGCGCCATCATCGAGGCCTCGCCGGCATTAGCTTTTAATAGCGCGCCCAAGGCAGCCGCTCTTTCATCGGCCGTGCGGTCCGACGGGAAGCTGATGCCCTGGGCCGACAAGGTGCCGCCCAGAGCCAGCGCTGCCGCCACCCCGTAAACCACCGCGCTTGCCCCAAGCGCAATCAGGCGCGCCGCGTCAGTGCCCGAGCGCACGCCACCGGCATAAACCAGTGTCACGGCTTCTTCTTTGCGGCGTTGACGAAAAGCATTGACTGTCTTTTTCAGCAATTCAAAACGGGGTCGGTTGTTGAGCTCGGCTGCAATCGAGCTCAAGCCACCTGTGCCATCGAGCACCAGCAAATTCAGTTCTTCTGCAAGCGCCAGGTCAACGGCCGCATCGATCACCTGCGGCTCGCTTATCGAGATGCCGCGCAATTGGTCCGGAGTAATTGCCGGTAATCCTTCTGAACATACCACCTCCCAGGGAGCAACAATACCTGCTGCTGAAGAATCAACCACTGCGCCTGCAGTCAGCAACTGCAGCCAACAGGACGCCTCGCCCGGGGCAACCGTGCTCAGACAGCCAACACCGGCAGCTGTGATTGCAGTATGCGCCGCCGTTCGAACCTCCGCGGGTACCTGGTCAAGGCCGCCAATTAGAAAAGGCAACTCCAGCTTAACCCCGCCACCCAAGCTCATGTCTATGCGACAAGCCTCACGGTATGGGTCGATCACCANCCGTGACAGATTCGCTGGCAAGAACACCAGGTCGTCCAGCGACGGCCAGCGTTCTTGCGGGTAGGGGTTGTCGCGCCTTTGCAACCGNCGCTGCAACATGGCCTGNTGCTTGGCTAAATCCTGCGGNTCGGTGCGGCCCATGGAAAAAAGATCCTCCCGGTGACGCACAGCGTAATCGGCAGAACCNGTNTCGGCATCGCANCGGTAGCAGCGCGCCGCCTCGCGCAGGGCCGCAGCCTCGTNNTAAGTATCCTCGATCTCGGGGAAGGCNTCGGGCTTTTTNCCCAGGCCGTGAAAATCCGGTTCCTGCANTGGCANCTGCTCCCANAANGGNTCTTGTGCCACCGGCACACTGCGGCTGCGGNATGGAGTGCGATAGGGANCTGGCTGATCGATGCCATCGAGAAAAGCCCTGATGTAGTAGGCCGCCCTCTGACCATGGTGCATGGCCATNACGATAGTGGAACCGCCAAAAGCACCATCACCCGCTGCNAAAACCGCCGGGTCGCCTGTGCGCATANTGGCAAAATCNGCCCGNACCCGCCCGGANTCCATCAAGCCNANNGTNTCGAGCTCGGCACATTCACCCTTCTGNCCGACCGCAGCGATTGCCATGCCGCACGCTATGTCGTGCTCGCTGCCCGCTACTGTCATCGGCGAGCGCCTGCCGTCAGCGCCCCGTGCGCCAGCCTCGGTGCGCACGCATTGCAGCGCAAGGCCATTCCCGGCCGTTCTGACCCCAATTGGGAGAGTGTTGTAAATAAACTCAATGCCCTCTTGGGCGGCCTGATGCAATTCTATTTTCCGCGCTGGAATATCCTCCGGGCCGCGGCGGTACACTACTTTGACGCTCTGACAACTCGGCAACCGTTTAGCCGCCCGGCAGGCATCCATGGCCACATCGCCGCCGCCAACCACGACCACGGTTTCGGGCAAGCGTGGACGCTCACCGCTGTTGATACGCCGTAAAAAACTGACGCCATCGACCACTTGCCCGTGATCCTCGCCAGGAATTCCCATCGGCTTACCCCACCATGCGCCAATAGTCAGCAACACTGCACTGTGCCTGGCTTTTAGTTCCTGCAGAGTCAGATCACGGCCAAGCGCAGTATTGAGATGCAGCGTCAAGCCCGGGCATTTTTGCTGGAGGCGCTTAATGTCCTGCTCAATAATGCCAGCTGGCAAGCGGAACTCGGGGATGCCCCAGGCCATCATCCCACCGGGGCGATCGGTCATCTCGTAGACGTCAACGGCAAAACCCGCCGTACACAGGTCGTTGGCCGCGCTCAAGCCGGCCGGTCCCGCGCCCACGATAGCCACTGTTTCGCTGCGGCTAACGGGGACTGGCTTAGCAACATGCTCTGTACCCAGTTGCTCCATAACGAAACGCTTGAGGTTGCGAATCTGCAAGGCCCCGTCGCTACTCTGGCGACGACAGGCCGGCTCACAAGGCGCATCGCAGACACGGCCACAAATGGAACTGAATGGGTTGCTAGCCGTGATCGCCTCGAAGGCCTGCGGGTACTTTTTCTCCCAGATGTAGGCGATATAAGACGGTGCATCAGTGCCAACCGGGCAGGCAACCTGGCACGGCGCCGGCACATAATGCCGATTGCCGGTGTCGTCTTTGAAGATCGGCGGCACTGCCGGCATCCGGATACGCTCTAGGTTGTATACGCTCATGTCGCCATCCTGGCAGCAGCGGCCGCACCGGTGGAGGANGTTGCAGCCGGCGCCAAGGCTAACCCAGTGATGGCAGCCGCTTCCGGGGTAAGCGCTACCAGTTCGTCGCGGTTAAGGTCGCCGACATCATCGTAGCCCAGCGCCTGGGTAAGGGCCGCGATCTGCCAGCGCACGCTTTCCAGAAAGCGATGNATGTTGTGGGCTTCAATGTCCACGTGGTAGCGCTGCTCGTGCGCAGGATCCTGGGTAGCGATACCGGTCACACACTGGCCGACGTGACACTGCATACAGGCAATACAGCCACCCGCGATAATGATCGAGGTTCCGAAAGCAACAGCATCAGCACCCAAGCACAGTGCCTTGACAGCATCAATGCCGTCACGCAATCCACCCATCAGCACCAGTTGGGTACGGCTGCGGGCATCGATTTCGGCCAGCGCCTCTAGCGCCTCAACGATGGCTGCCAGCGTCGGAATACCGACGTTGTCAATCACTTCAGCACTGCCGGCACCGGTAGAACCTTGCATACCATCCAGNTCGATGAAATCGAATCCGTCCTTNACNGCAATTTTGATGTCNTCACGGATACGGCCAGCACCGAGTTTGACGCTAANCGGCACCCGGTAGCCGGTCGCCTCTCTGAACTCCTCAACCTTGATGACGAGATCGTCGGCACCGAGTATGTCGGGGTGGCGCGAAGGTGAGCGCAGATCAATGCCTGCCGGAATGCCNCGAATTGCGGCAAGCTCAGGTGTCACTTTCTTTGCCATCAACTGACCGCCCAGCCCCGGCTTGGCGCCCTGCGAGATATAGATCTCGAGCGCATCGGCCCGGCGCATGTCGTGGATGTTCCAGCCCAGGCGCCCACCCAGACACTGGAAAATCAACTGTCCGGCGGCATCGCGCTGNGCATCGCTCATGCCGCCCTCACCAGTATTCTCGGCAATCCCCGATAAGGCCGAGGCCATGGCAATGGCCTGCTTGGTCGAGCGACTGATCGCACCGTAACTCATTGGCGCAATCATTACCGGCATACTGAGCTGTAAGGGCTCGGCGCCATTAATGCCGCCAATCTCAGTGCGCATACGCACCTTGTTGGTCACCTCAAGGTCTTGCCCGGCACGCGACAGATCTTTGCGAAAGGCGAGATCGGACAAATGCGGCAGCGCTCGCGCCGCGCCGTAGCCACGGATACGATAGCGCCCGCTTTGCGACTTGACTGCTATGTCCTCCTGTACTTTGGNATTCCAGTAAGGAGAATTGCCCGAAAATGCTGTNAAAGGAATACTGCGTATCTGCTGCTCNGCGGTNCCGTANCGCAANTTTTTGCCGGCGTTGACGATCTTCGAGAACCCCCCGCGGTGCGGCAACTGGTAGCGCTCAAGGAATTCGTGAATCTCGTCGATCTCAGTCTGAGTGATATCTGTCAACNNCGCGTCTGAGCCCAGGTCCTNGATCTTGCCGGCGACAAAAATTTCACCGCCGGACATGTCCTCACCTACGCGCTCGCCCGACTCNCCGAGGATGATGATGCGGCCGCCATACATCATGTAACCGGCCATAAAATTAGCGTTGCCGGCGCAACACAGCGTACCGGCCTTCATCACTTGCCCGGCCCGCGAGCCCATATTGCCCTTGACGACGATTTCGGCGCCGCGGATGGCCACCCCAGGAATAGCGCCGGCATTACCACCGACCACCACCGAGCCGCTGTACATGTTGTCACCCAAGCCCCAGCCAACATTGTGGCTGACCTCGAACCGGGCCTGATCGGTGAGCCCGGCACAGAAGTAGCCGGCCGAGCCGTGCACCGTCACCCGGATCGGGGCGGTCAAGCCCACGCCGATATGATGGCGCGCATCGGGGTTCAATATCTCGACGTCCTCTAAAGCGGCGCCCAGTTCGCGCAGCTGTTCGTTGGCCGCCCGAACGCTTAACTCAGCGAGGTCGAGCGAGACCATGTAGCGTAGGTGCCGGGAGCTGGCTCGCGGGTATCCAGAGCACGACCCGGGAACAGGCGGTTAAGGGAGACTTCCTCGGAGGCGACTGCGACCAAATTTTCGTCCTGGTACAAAATCATTGGTTTAGCAGCCAGGCGATCCTTGGCGTAGCCGATTTCGTCTTTGGTCGACACCAGAAACGAAAAAGTGCCATCCAGATCATCGATAGAACTCGCCAGGCAATCCTGCAGGGTAATGTCCTGGGCCAACTTGTCGGCCAGGTAGACGGCGATCAGTTCGCTGTCGTTGTCGGTGGTGAACTCGAATCCGCGCTGCTGCAAGCGCCGGCGCATTTTCCAGTAGTTGGTGATCTGGCCGTTATGAACTATAGCGACGTCGGCGAAACCGGTGGCCCAAAACGGGTGTGAGGCATCTGGCCTGACCTCGCTTTCGGTCGCCAGGCGCACATGGCCCAGGCCGTGGGTGCCGCGAAAACTGCGCACGTTGTAGCGCTGGTCCAACTCGAGGGCACTGCCGACGTCTTTGACAATCTCCAGGCTGACACCAATGGAGATCACCCGAGCCGTGTGCTCCATCTCGTAAGACAGATGCTGCACATCGCCGTCATAGGCAATCGTCACCTGGTAGTTGTGGCCAATCTGTGCTTCTTCCTCGATTTGCGCATCGAGTGCAGTCAAGCGCTCACGGATGGCAGCGACAGCCGCGGTACCATCACCGTTGTCGCCAAGAAAAAACCGCAACTTGAGCCGACCGCTTTCTGCGGGTGAATAAAGCGCAAAGCCAGTCGAGTCCGGCCCGCGATGCTGGCAGCCATCGAGCATGCGAATTAGCGCATCACCGGTCTCGAATGCGGCGTGCTCGCCCCGATACATGATGCCTGCAATTCCGCACATGACGCTCGCCCTCCTCCCGAGGTAATCGAATGAATGAGCCTAGCGACAAAATGGGCAAAGTTCAACCACCGTAAACATAGTTTCTTCACATGAATCTTTATTGGAGTCGCTATTGGACGACTCTGCCACCAGCAAGGACATCACCGTGGCTGCAGGGCGTTGTGCCGGCTAGCAGTTGAACACAAGTAAGGAATCTGTACGCCCTTTGCGGCGAGCACGCCAACGCCTTAGGCGGTCTGCAGCCGTTACGGCCACTTCTTTTAAGGCAGCCAAACGCCGGCCCTGGACGCGGCACTTCCTCGTCACTCAAAACAATCAGTTCTGTGGTTTGCAGTTGATACTCTCCTCTCCCCAGGAAAACCGAGTTCTACAGATAACTGTCCTACTCTCTTTCCTCTCCGGATCATCAAACCAGTCACCAAGTAGTTTTCTGTAGAACCCGAACGGCTTGGCGTTTACCAAGTTGGCATCTGTAAGATTTACTCTGGCTGGTCCGGAAAATGATNCATTTCTAAAGTCAACTCCACTAAGATTAGACCCGGAAAAATCTATGTAATTAATCCCAAAATGAAAGCTCGCGGCGAACCGTGTATTCGATAGATCGACACGNCTGAGGTTCACCCCCCCCAGCNTATTAATCCGCGGAAGGCCTTGTTCAAAAACTGCGCCACTAAGATTAGTCAGGCCATCGATCACGATGCCTTCTACGTGCTTAAACTTTGCCCCCGCTAAAGAGCACCNGCGAAAATAAACTCCAGAGCCCACCTCAGAAATCACATCACCGACATTGATATCCGGTACATTATGCGCCGCAGTCAGAACGATGGTGGCGCTGGACCCGTCATCCTCAACACTGGCAACCACCCCTATATTCCACTGCTCGCCTTGAATGCCAACCACATCACCCGCCTCAATACCATTGACAGAACCGTCAGCATTGCCATCCGAGCGCACCGGAATCTCAGAGTTCCCCGCCGCAACAAACCCACTGGCAGTCGTTACACCCCCCCCAACGCCCCGAAGGTCAACCCCATCCAGATGTGAGAGGGCAAAACCAGCACCAGTGAGGTCTGCTCCCGATAGATTGACCCCAGCGAGGCGGTTTTCTCTGAAGATCGCGCCCCATAACATGCTTTTAGAAAAGTTGACCAATTTCATCTCAGCACTGGTGAAATCAGCAAGTACCAAACTGGCCTCGGTAAAGTTGCTTTCGTTCAACAAGGCTCGCGTGAAGCTAGCGCATTTTCCGGGTGGGTAATACCGGGCTTTGGTTATAGGATCCTGCTCCTGTGGCGGGCCAAATTTCACCCCGGATAAGTTAGCACCAGTCAGGTCGGCCTCGGTCAGATCCGGGCATTTAAGCTCTACACCACTCAGATCGACACCGGCCAGGTTGCATCGGGGGCAGACACCGGTTTGTACTAACTTCTTCCTGTTGGATTCCGGATCTCCCGTCCGGCGTATTTTCCCGACATTCTCGGGGCACCCCCAGTCGTCCTGCTTGCCATCAGGCAGTATCGTCCGACACAGCGTCGCCTTGTCGAACTTGACGTACTTGGCTTTGGACTCCAGGAATGAGACGTCCGTCAGGTCAGTCTTTGGGAAACGGGTTTTCTTATTGAGCGTTGCGCCGAGAAAACTGCCCCCCCGGATTGACGCCTCTTTGAATGTCGAACTCGACACGTCGGCACCATTGAAAACCGCACCATCGAGTATCGCCTGCTCGAATGTTGCATTAGCTAAATTGCTCCCTGAGAAGTCAGAGTTTAAGAGCTTCCAGTTGGAAAGATCCCTGCCACTCAGATCGACATTGGTAAGCCGGACACTTTGCCACTGTGGGTATCCCACGGGGGCTCTCTTTTCTTTGATCACATTCGTCACTTGTTTAGCGGTGATGGATTCTTTGGCTTTTTCCTCAGACATGCCCGAGCCAAGCTTTTTTCTAAGTAATTGTCCGTATGCGCGCTCCCAGGAGTTTTTGTCGTACCAGAAAAAATTGGTTTCATCAAAGTTTGCACCATCAAAATTGGTGCCATCAATAATTACCTTTCCCATGTCGGCAGTGGCAAGACTCGTGTGGCTGAAGTTCGAATCCTTGATCGTTGCCTCGAAAAGGTTTGCGCCGCTCAGGTTTGAGTGGGCTACATTGGCATTGGTGAACTTGGCCCCGCTCAGGTCCAGTTTCGACAAGTCGACTGACTGCATCTCGGCTCCGGAGAAATCGACGCCCTTGAGATTGGCCTCAGTAAAGACCACATCCTTCAGCTTGGTATTGATCAGTGACGCGGAAGCAAGATTTGCATTGGAGAAATTAACGCCTTGCAGGGCTGCCTTATTGAATCGCGAGCGCTCGAGGCTGGCGCTAGAGAAATCGAACCCCGTTAGTTGGGCCTCCGAGAGATTTATTCCTGTTAGGGTGGCCCCTTCAAACTTCGTTGTCTTGTCAATTATCGCTCCAGTCAAATCCGCATCTTCAAGCTTGGCGTCGGAAAAGTTCGTCTGGACAAGATTCGCTTTCTGGAGTTTTGCTCTGGTTAAATCTGCAGAGCTGAGGTTCGTACCAGTCAATTCGACGTCAATTAGCTTCGCTCTTTCCAGATTGGCGCCCTTGAGATTTGCCCCTGACAAGTCCACGTTGGTGAGCTCAACTCCACGCAAGTTGATTCCGGAAACATCCATACCTTTCAGGGAGACGCCAATGATCTTGGTTTCACTCATCCCTACACCTTGACCATGCCAGAATCTTTTTACAGCGTTCAGTGTGGACCCTTCAACCTCGCTGTTCTTAAGAGCGTAGAGGGTGGCTCCATCGAGCCGTGCAGCTTTCAGATTTGCATTCTCCACGACCCCAAGCCGGGCTTTTGATAGATCGGCGCCTTCAAAATCTGCTCCTGTGACGTCAGCCCGGGTCAGATCGGCCCCTTTTGAATGGGTCAGTTTTGCGTTTTTGAATTTAGCCCCTTTAAAACTGCCCTGCCAAGTTCGGATGTGAGACAGATCCATCCCTTCGAAATTAGCGCCGTCGAGTTCGCCTTCAATTTTCGTCAGTTTTGAAAGATCCACTTCCCTTAGATCACACCCTGGACATGGCAGACGCTTGCGCATTCGGTCAGCCAGTGCCTCTTTGGAAAGCGACTTCAGGTCACCCTGGATCGCGAGTTTTATCGACTCCGACACATTATCCGCGTACTGCAGAGTCATCTGCGTTCGTGGGTCAAACTTTGCACCGTCGGCGGTAACGTCTGCAAGGTTGGCATCATTGAAGTTCACCTTAGCAAAGGTGGCCCCGGAAACATCTGCGCCTGAAAAGTCAGCTTTGGTAGCACTGTTGCCAGAAAACAGCGCACCGATGAATTTCGCGCTTTTAAATATGGCACCGGTCATTTTCACGCCGTTCAAGTCCGCACCACTCAAATCAGCATCCGTCAAATCCACTCCACTCAAGTCAAGTTTTCCACTATTG
>PBTT01000051.1 GCA_002729195.1 Acidiferrobacteraceae bacterium | reverse complement strand
GGATCGGTCGTAAACCAGGTTTGTTGGCGCGCCTGGGATCGGTCCGGGCCTTCGAGGGCATCGCCGAACCAGAAGGCCAGCACCTCGTTCGCTTCAGGTTGGGCCATGGTAATGGGCTACCCCCGTATCGATGTCAGTTGCCCAGCAGAACCTCGAGTACGAAGCGAGTGCCAAAATATCCAAGTGCCAGCAGGGAAAATCCAACCGAAGTCCAGATAACCGCTGCCCGGCCACGCCAGCCAAACGTCAAACGTCCGATGATGAGAACCAGGATGCTCAACCAGGCAAGCAATGCCAGCACCGTGTGGTGGTTCAGCAGCAGGGCGTTGCCAAACATTTGCCCGGAGGATAGTCCACCGCTGATCAGGGTGACGGTCAGCAGGACAAAACCGGCATAGATCAACTGGAACAACACCGCTTCCATAGTTTCGACCGGTGGCAGAGTGGCGAAGAACCTAGTGGTTTTCTTTTGTCTCAGAGTGTGATCCTGGGCAGTGAGCAGCAGCGCCTGGGCCAGCGCCAGACTCAGCAGAGCATAGGCGAGACCGGCGCCGAGAATATGGGTGAGCGCTGTGCTTCCCTGCAGGCGGGGTGCGTACGCCTCGCCAGGGAAAATCCAGCCGGTCACCAGGGCCAGCGCTGCGGCTGGAAACACCAGCATGCCCAAGGTGCCCAGTGGCCGCAGCAGTCGTGCCGCGAGGTACAACACGACAATGAGTAAGCCGATCAGAGAAACCGTAGTACCCAGTGCCAATGCCGGCCCACCCGGCGCAATAGTTGCTGGTGCCAGGTTGGCACCATGGCAGATGGCAGCTACCACGCCAGTAGCGATGGCGACTGTATCGGCTTGGCGGTTCTCTGTTTCCCGCTGTTGCGCCTGACGCAGGGTGGCGCCGGTAGCACCCAGGTAGGCNAGNACNGCAAGCAGGTTGAGTAGGTGAATCATCAGCAGATNGTCATCATCCCAGTACCTCGAATCGAGGCAACGGTTCGGAGAGTTGCAGGCGCATGTACAATTACGCACCAGGTCGGGCTTTCAGGTCCGATTTTATCCCATCCCGGCCTGTAGTCGCGGCTGACACCAGAACCTGCACCGCGCACCGGTGCCCGACCATAGAAAATTATGTTTGCCCAACTTGGTGATCGTTTACAGGCAACGTTTCGTGACCTCAGGGGGCGTGGCCGCCTGACCGAGGAAAATATTGGCGATTCGCTGCGGGAAGTGCGGATTGCGTTGCTCGAGGCCGACGTGGCCTTACCGGCGGTCAANAGTTTTCTCGAGCGGGTGCGTGAGCGCGCTGTCGGNGAGGACGTTCTGAAAAGCCTTACACCCGGGCAGGCTGTGGTCAAGGTAGTGCACGANCAANTGGTTGCACTGATGGGCTCTCACAATGACGGCCTAAATCTCACNACGAGGCCGCCGGCGGTGATTCTGGTTGCGGGGCTTCAAGGTGCCGGCAAGACCACTAGTGTGGCCAAGNTGGCCCGCTACCTGGTCGAGCGCGAGAGCCGNNAGGTTCTGGTTACCAGCACGGACGTGTACCGCCCTGCAGCCATGGAGCAACTNGAACAACTGGCTGNGCAGGTCGGTGTGCGTTACCACGCCCAGGGTAGCGGGCCGGTCGAGATTGCTCGGGATGCGCTCAAGCAGGCACGGGTGGCGAGTGNCGACGTGGTAATCGTNGATACTGCCGGCCGNCTGCACGTTGACCAGAANATGATGGATGAGGTGGCGGCGATCCACGCCGCTGTCACGCCGATCGAGACATTATTCGTGGTCGACAGCATGACTGGCCAAGATGCAGTCACCAGTGCGCGAGCGTTCGATGAAACGTTAAAGCTCACCGGCATGGTACTTACCAAAACNGACGGTGATGCCCGTGGCGGCGCGGCCTTGTCCATTCGTGAAGTTACCGGCAAGCCGATCAAGTTTCTNGGCACAGGCGAGTCGCTTGACGCATTGGAGCCGTTCTACCCNGAGCGGGTCGCTTCNCGGATTCTGGGGATGGGTGACGTNGTGACCCTGGTCGAGGANGTCGAGCGTAAAGTCGACCGGGCACAGGCTGAAAAGGTTGCGCGCAANATCAGCAAAGGCAAGGGCTTTGACTTTGAAGATTTTCGNGAGCAACTGCAGCAGGTAGAGCAGATGGGNGGTCTGGGCAGTTTGCTCGAGAAACTGCCTGGCATGGGTGATGTGCCGGCTTCGGTGAAAGCGCAGGTGGGTGGCGCCGGAACAGGTCGCCTGGTTGCAATCATTAATTCGATGACTTCGAAAGAGCGGGCTTTTCCTGCTCTGATCAAGGGCTCGCGCAAGCGCCGCATCGCTGCAGGTTCGGGCACCCAGGTGCAGGAGGTCAATCGGCTGCTCAAGCAGTTCACCCAAATGCAAAAAATGATGAAAAAGGCCAAGGGCAAGGGCGGGATGGCGCGCATGCTGGGACAGATGCAGGGGATGGGTGGGCCGGGGATGCCNCCGTTCGGGCGCTAAGGGCAGGCCGNCCGAATCAAGNGGTTGGCCGGCAGCAGTCAAGACTGTTAAAATCGCGCGGTTTGAAGGGATTTTTCAGAGGATTCAGTTAATGGTGACCATACGGCTCGCCCGNGGCGGCTCTAAGAAGCGGCCGTTTTACTCGATCGTAGTGTCTGACCGGCGCCGGCAGCCGCGTGGGCGCTTTATAGAACGCATTGGCTTTTTTAATCCCATGGCTGCGAAGGGCGAAGAGCAGTTGCGGCTGGATGCCGAGCGNGTCGAGTACTGGATGAGTAAAGGGGCGCAACCCTCGCAGCGGGTATCGTCTTTTATCCAGCAGATCAACCGTCAGGCGGCCTGAGTACAGNCGATCCCCAGCCGGCCCAGNCATCTGTAGTCATCATGGGAACTGATCCCGGCGACAGCCCGGTGATCATGGGCCGCATAAGCGGGGCCTACGGGGTCAAGGGCTGGGTNAGGGTGTTCGATCACTCGCGTGAGCGTGGCGGNATACTGGATTACCGCNATTGGCTGATCCGCAGTGGCGCCGGCTGGGAACAACGGCAGTTGGCNGAGGGCCGTTGCCATGGNAACGGGGTCGTCGCCAGNCTTGAAGATTGCGAGGATCGCAATCAGGCAGTGGCGCTGATGGGTAGGGACATCGCGATACGGCGCGATCAACTGGAGGAACTGGCGAAGGGCGAATACTACTGGCACCAACTCAAGGGTCTCGAGGTAGTGAATACCCGGGGGGAATCCCTGGGGCGAGTACGGCGCTTGCTGGAAACCGGCGCCAACGACGTGCTGGTGCTGGAGGGCGAGCAGGAGAGGCTTATCCCCTACGTTCCCGACACCATTAAGCAGGTGGACCTGACAAAGGGATTGATCGAGGTCGCCTGGGATCGGGACTTCTGAGCGATAGTGGTGACAGGCTGGCCGGGAGAGAAGAGTGATGCGTATCGACGTGGTCACTATTTTTCCGGAGATGTTCGCGGCGATCAGGGAGTCGGGAATGACTCGGCGGGCCCTGGCAGGCGGTCAGTTTGAACTGTGCGTGTGGAATCCGCGGCAGTACAGTGGCGACAATTATCGCCGGGTAGATGACCGGCCCTACGGCGGCGGACCTGGTATGGTGATGATGGCGGAGCCTCTGGCCGGTGCGCTTGACGCTGCCCGCCAGGCTGCGGGTGGCAGGGTGATTTACCTCACCCCGCAGGGCCGGCCGTTGACCCAGTCGGTGGTGGGCCGGCTGGCGCTGGAGCCGGCGCTGGTATTGCTGGCTGGCCGCTATGAAGGAGTAGATGAAAGGCTGATCGAGACCGAGGTAGACGAAGAACTCTCGATTGGTGATTATGTACTGTCGGGGGGCGAGTTGCCCGCGATGGTATTGGTTGAGGCGCTGGTCAGGTGCTTACCAGGCGTGCTTGGCAACGAGGAGTCGGCACAGGACGACTCCTTTAGTGGCGGACTGTTGGACTGGCCGCAGTACACGCGGCCGGAACAGTTTGCAGGGCACGAAGTGCCAGCGGTGCTGTTGGGCGGCAATCACGGGGCGATCAGGCGCTGGCGGCTTAAACAGGCCCTGGGCAGGACCTGGCTGAGACGACCCGACCTGTTAGCGGGAAGAGAACTGAACGACGAAGAACAGGAACTGCTCGAGTCGTTCAAGAACGAACAGAAAGAAATGGAGAACTCGAGATGAGTAACATTATCGAGCAATTGGAGCAAGAACAGTTAAAGACCGAGATGCCTGAATTCGCACCTGGCGACACTGTTCGCGTGCAAGTCAAGGTAAAGGAGGGCAGCCGCGAGCGCCTACAGGCTTTTGAAGGCGTGGTGATTGCGAAAAAGAATCGCGGCCTGAATTCATCGTTCACGGTTCGGAAGATCTCCTATGGTGAAGGGGTCGAGCGTGTTTTCCAGACTCATAGTCCACTGGTACACAGCGTTGAAGTGCGGCGCCGCGGCGTGGTTCGCCGGGCCAAGTTGTATTACCTGCGCGGTCGTACCGGAAAATCTGCCCGGATCAGGGAAAAGATTTCCTGATATCGGTTGGCAGGCAGCGGCGCCTGCTGTTTCTTGCCGCCGTCAGGCCCCGTTGCTAGCAGCAGAACGGGTAGCCGACAGGCGTCGACTACTGGTCTTTGTTGCAGTTTCCACAATGCATTTTCCACGGGTTTACCAACGCAATTTGGCGGGCCTGCTGTTGGCTGGGACCCTCGTTCTGCACGGCCTTACTGTCGCCGCCGATAACGACTCCGCCGTGCCGCCCACTGCCGCACCGCCAACCCCAGCACTGTCGCTCGATTTCGAGACGACCATAGATATTAATAGCTTGGGGAAGACACCTGCCCCGGTGGTGGAAGATGCCCAGAATAATGTAGTGCGCGGGGTGCAGAGTGTGGTCGTGCTGGTGCCGCTTGACCCTGCCTTAACACCGGCGTCGCTGGATGAACTCGAGGCTGCAGGGCTGCCGACCCTTGCCCTCGCTCTGGTCGATGTGGTGAAGGTGCCACCGGAAGAAGAGAATTGGGACCGGCGGCAGGCCAGCTGGCGGTTGTTGGCTGCCAGTGGGCGGTTGGAGAAACTGGCGGCAGGCCTTGCCGCAGCATTGACCGATGACGACCTGTCCCAGCGGGTCGAAGTGCAGTTGCTGCTGGCAGATGCGTTGTTACGATTAAATCGGCCGCTGCCGGCCCGCGCCTTGCTGCGTAGATTACTGTTCGAGGGTGCGCTGGATCCCATTCGGCAACGAGATGTGCGTCGGCAAATAATACAGACCTACGTGGTAGGGCGCGCCTTTGCCGATGCGGGAGTGGCTGCGCTTCGTTACCAACTCGAATACTACCCCGACGATACGAAGTGGCGACTGCTCCGCGCTGGCTTGTTGCTGGCAACCGACCAGCCTGGTGCCGCCGTCAATGTGCTGGCCGGGTTGCAGTCTGTCGAGGGGCGTTTGTGGCGCGTGTTCGCGCGCCTGCGGCAAGGGTCGCTGACGACAGCCCAGGTCATCGAACAATTGCAAGCGTTGGCTGAGCCGGTTNCGGCCAATCCCCGGCTCGAGGCAGTGCGATTGGTTGTCCTGGCAGAAGCCGCACAACTGGCTGGCCGCCACTCGCTGCAGGTCGAGGTTACTGAGCAAGCACTGCTACTGGCGGGCGATCTGCCCGTTTACCTGGCGCCGCTGGTGCTCGCTGATCTGGTTAAGGCCTATCTGGTGCTGGGGCAGGCTTATTTTGNCGCCAGCGCCTCCGCTGTGACCGAGCCTGAAGCCTTATTTGCGNCGCTTGAAAACGATACCGAGGAAGCAGCAGTCGCGCGCCGTNCCGCNGCGGCGTTGTTGCTTCAGGCCGGGNCGCCTGCGCCACTGGCAAGNCANGTTCACGCATTCATGGCCGAGATGCTGGAGCAGGACGGTCGGCTGCCGCTGATGGGTTTACTCTATGGTAAAGATGGNCCGCTCGGCAGNGAACAGGATCTGCCGGACAGCGTGCTTGCGGGTTTGGTCCAACACGCCTTGGTGCAGGCGGACCACAAGCGTGCAGCCAGGCTTAATGCCCTTATCCAGCAACCACCGCCGGGGGTGAGCAAGGGTGCATGGGCCTTGCGACGGGCGCGGCTGGCGTTGTTTGGTGGCCATCCCGATGCTGGTGCCGCTGTGTTGGGTGGGTGGCTGGGTTCGGTAGAGGAAATAGCGCCGGCCAGCCTTGACCGGGTTATGCAGTTGATGTTCGACCTGCAAGCACTGGAACGCCATCGGCTCGCTCTGGGCTTGTTCGAGCAGGCGGCAGGACTGGTGCAGACCGAGCGCCAGCAACGGGAGTTGTTGTTCTGGATGGCNGAGTCGTACGCAGCGCTCCAAGAGCATACCCGTGCTGCAGCGTTTTTTGTGCGCTCGGCCTTAAGTGGTGGCCGCGAGGCGGCGCAATGGCAGCAGAGTGCCTGGTACCGTGCAGCACTGGAACTTGAGGCGGCAGGCCTGTGGGACGATGCGAGGGTGTTGTTCGAGCGTCTCCTAGTGAGCACCACTGACTCGAGGCGGCAGTTGCAACTGCGCCAGCGGCTACAGCAGCTGCACTTGCACCGGCAGCGCAGCGAGAGCGACTCCTGATGACAGCAGGCGATGATGATTCCACCGTCATCGAGCGTTTCCTCGATGGCATCTGGCTAGAGTCGGGCCTGAGCGCTAATACTCTGGCGGCATACCGCAATGACCTCGAGCGGTTTGCCAGCTGGCTGCAAAAAAAAGGGCATACCTTGGTGCAGGGTAGCCGTGCCGACGTGCTGGATTATTTGGCGCACACTGTGCGCTCCGGCGCCAGTCCGAGGTCGTCGGCGCGCAAACTATCGACTCTGCGCCGGTTTTATCGCTACCTGCTGAGAGAGGGTCTGGTCACCGCTGATCCGACTACTGAACTCGAATCGCCGGCCATTGGCCGCAGGTTGCCCAAGGCGTTGTCGGAAGAGGGCGTAGAGAAGTTGCTGGCGGCGCCAGCGGGGTCGGCGCTGGGGATACGCGACCGCGCCATGCTCGAGACCATGTACGCGACTGGGCTACGGGTCTCCGAGCTCGTCAACCTGTCGCTGAGTGAACTGGACCTCACTACCGAGTTGGTGCGCGTGATTGGTAAGGGTGGGCGGGAACGGATCGTGCCGCTGGGAGAGGAGGCACTGATCAGCCTGCAAAACTATTTGTCCGAGGCACGGCCTGAGTTGTTGCGCGAGCGCGTCAGCGACTCGGTGTTTGTCACTCGCCGCGGTGGGCCGATGACCCGTCAGGCTTTTTGGCAACTGATCAAGCGCTATGCTCGGTTGGCCGGAATCGACGGGGATCTGTCGCCACACTCACTGCGGCACGCATTTGCCACCCATCTGCTGAACCATGGTGCTGACCTGCGCAGTGTGCAGATGCTGTTGGGGCATTCGGATTTGTCGACCACCCAAATTTACACCCACGTTGCCCGGGCCAGGCTGCAGTCCCTGCATAGTTCACACCATCCACGCGGATAGGCGTTGGCAGGACTGTATTCGGTCAGCTTAGCTCAACTCAGTCCGGCGACTGGACTGTTTCCAACCTGCCGTACGATAGTCTATGCTCGGCGGCAGCACCGTTGTTATTGATCCACAGGAGGATGCATGCTGACAGATTCCGGGCCCGGGCGACGCATGGCTGCGGTCGCGCCCGTATTATTCGTCTTGTTGTGGAGCACCGGCTTCATTGGCGCCAAATACGGTCTGCCCTTCGCAGAACCGGCAACTTTCCTTGCCTTGCGGTTTCTGCTGGTGGCGGTGCTGTTACTGCCGATCGTGTTGTTGACCGGTAGCCCATGGCCGGGGAGTTTTACCAGCGCACTGCATATCATCGTGGTCGGGTTGNTGGTGCACGGGATTTATCTGGGTGGGATATTTGCCGCTATCGATAAGGGNGTATCGGCCGGTGACACTGCACTGATCGTCGGCCTGCAGCCGGCGGTGACCGCCATCCTGATCGGACCGATACTGGGTGAAACGGTGCATGGCCGNCAATGGATGGGATTCGTGCTTGGTACAGTCGGGGTGGTACTGGTGATATCGCCCTATCTCGGCGGCGTCCACGGTAACGCCGGCGCCATAGTGCTATGCGTCGTGGGCATGCTGGCAATGAGTGTTGGCACTCTTTACCAGAAGCGATTCTGCGCGAACATGGATCTACGTTCCGGCTCTTTTCTGCAATTCACTGCGGCGGGTCTATTGATGCTGTTGCTGGCGCTGGTTTTCGAGACGCGGGTTATCGAATGGTCTGGGGATTTCCTCTTCGCTTTCGCCTGGCTGGTATTGGCGCTATCGCTGGGAGCAGTCACCATTCTTTGGTTCCTGATCCGGCACGGGGCAGCGGCGCGGGTGGCGAGTTTATTCTTCCTGGTACCCCCAGTCACCGCCTTGATCGCCTGGCCGCTATTTGGTGAGATGCCTAGCTGGCAGGCTCTGGTCGGCATGGGTCTGGTGGTTGGCGGGGTGCTGCTGGTCGACCAGGGCAGTGGCTCGAGTTTCAGCCCGGATAGGGGTTCGTGAACGGCGGTCGGCGCAGGTTGGTATTGATCGCGTTGCTCGCCATATTACTGGTGCCAGCGACAACAACAGCCACTGGCACAGGTGGGCTTTTTCGCACGCTGGACGGGGAGAGGGCCGC
>PBTT01000050.1 GCA_002729195.1 Acidiferrobacteraceae bacterium | reverse complement strand
TGGTAGCGGCCGCCAGTCAGCAAACTAGGCAGGTGGCAGTAGTAGACCCGGGAGCTACCGGTGTGCCCGATGGGCAATCTGAGAGCCAGCCGGCGGTAACGGCCGCAACGACAGAGTCCCCGAGCAATGTTGCCGCGCAGAGCGCGACTCAAGAGGCGACGGTGACAGCCACCAGCCAGCAGACTGAGCAGGTGGCAGCGGCAGTGCCCACTCTTCCGGAGGGTCCCTGGCATGAACATCTCGCTGAGTGGGCAGTGTGGAGTTTGGATCAAACCAAACAGTTTTTTTCCTGGGCGATTGTGGCGATCAAAGATTTGTCGTTGCCGGTTCTCGAAACAATCACTCAGCTGGCGCCTGTGGCGTTCGACGCTGGAAGTCAATCGGTCCTGCTGAGTATGGCCGGGGTTTTGCTGCTGGTGCTGCTGTTGGTGATAATGCGCCGCCGCAGGCCACTGGAGCCCCGGTTAGGACGGGAGGAATCGGTACCAGAGCAGATCGCGAGGGAGCCGGCCATCACCGAGCCTGGATATGGGGCAAGCACTGGTAGGGGCGACCCGTTACCGGAGGAGAGTGTCGGTGCAGGGTTTGTCACCGAGATGGAGACCACTCAGGGCGTGGCGGTTCACAGCGAGGATGTGGACCCCTTGGCTGAAGCGGAGATCTACCTAGCCTACGGCCGCGACGAGCAAGCTGAGCAGACTCTGCAAGAAGCGATCCGGCAGGCGCCCGAACGCAACGAACTCAAGCTCAAACTGCTGGAGGTTTTGCAAGCACTGGGTGATACTGAGCGCTTCGATATCTTGGCTAAAGAGCTCTCGGCAATTCTGGACCCAGATTCCGCAGACTGGATGTACGTGGGCACGTTAGGCCGGGTTGTTAATCCCTCGAACCCGCTGTATCGTGGTGGACCAACGCCAACGCCAACGCCAGTGGGGGTAGATTTACCCGCCAAGCCTGTAGATGTGCTTAGCTCTGGAAGCGATGCCGCGCCGGCGGCGAAAGTCGGTATCGATGAGGGCATTCCATTCGAGTTGGAGGACGGCGACGGTACTGTATCGATCGTACCCGCCCCAGAGGTCGTGGCTGGCACTCCGGCGACAAAGGTCCTGGATGAAGGAATCGACTTCGAAGTGTCGTTGCCAGGGGAGGAAGTTGTCGAGGTAGCCGACCCGATGTCAGTGGGCAATCCGGCGGTAGCGACTAACGAAGCTAGCACCGACGCCCTGCAACTAGAGCTCAGCACTCAATTGGACCTAGCGAGCGCCTACTTTGATATGGGGGACCCGGAGGCAGCTGGGGAGTTGCTACGGGAGGTTGAGCGCCGTGGTGACGCCGGACTGCGGGAGCGAGCCAAAGCATTGTTGGCTAAAATTTCGGAAACTTAGCGCCCGTGGCCGCAGAGTATGGTCTCAGCTTCACCGTGTTCCCTCGGCGAGGCGGCTAACCAGAGCGCAGGCGTTGTCTGCCAAACGCGGCATTGCTTTACCCTTGGTATCGAGATTGGCAGCAATCTCGGTAACTAGGGCCGAGCCAACCACGGCGGCATCGGCAATTCCAGTAATTTCGGCTACTTGCTCGGGCGTGTTGATCCCAAAACCTACTGCTAGGGGCAGGTCGGTGTGTCGGCGCAGGTGCTTGATTGCCTTGTCGATGGTACTAGCGGCAGCTGAGCGGGTGCCGGTGATGCCGGCGATCGATACGTAGTAGACAAAGCCGCTAGTGTTTTTTAGTACTAACGGCAAACGAGCATCGCCCGTGGTCGGAGTGACCAAGCGAATCCAGTGTAGTCCGGCAGTGAGTGCTGGGTGGCAAAGTTCCTCATCTTCCTCGGGGGGTAGGTCGACGATGATTACGCCATCGACGCCGACTTGCATGGCGTCGTTGACAAAGCGTGCTGGGCCGTAGCGGTGGATGGGGTTGTAGTAGCCCATTAGTATGATCGGAGTTTTTTTGTCATCTGCGCGAAAGCGTGCAACCATGTCAAGTGTGCGTACCATAGAGGCTCCGGCACTCAAAGCTCTCTGGCTGGCAGATTGTATGGCGGGCCCATCCGCCATAGGGTCGGAAAAGGGCATCCCAAGCTCTATGAGGTCGGCACCAGCTGCAGGTAGTCGGCGTAACAGTTCGAAACTGGAATCGGGATCGGGATCCCCGGCTGTAATAAAGGTTACCAGGCCGCCGCGCCCGGCCACGGACAGGTCCATGAAGCACTGCTCCAGGCGGGAATTACCACCGGCCTGACTCACAACGCCACTCCCAACGCAGCGGCTACTGTAAATACGTCCTTATCGCCTCGACCACACATGTTCATCACAATGATGTCCTCCGGTGCCATGTCAGGTGCTATCTTGGCAACGTGGGCAAGTGCGTGTGAAGGCTCAAGGGCAGGAATGATGCCCTCGCCTTGGCAACAGAGCTGAAACGCGTCTAACGCCTCTGCGTCGGTAACCGACACGTACTCCACCCGATTGGATTCGTGCAGCCAGGAGTGTTCTGGCCCAATTCCGGGGTAATCGAGCCCGGCCGATATCGAGTGGGCATCGATGATTTGCCCGTCTTCATCTTGTAGCAAGTAGGTTCGGTTACCGTGCAGTACGCCGGGTACCCCGCCAGTTAATGAAGCCGCATGTTTATCGGTGTCGAGGCCCAGTCCGCCGGCTTCTACGCCGATAATCCGTAAGTCCTCATCCAGGAAAGGATGGAACAAGCCCATCGCGTTTGAGCCGCCACCGATACAGGCCACCAGCATGTCGGGCAGGCGGCCCTCAGCCTTTAGAATCTGTTCGCGGACCTCACGCCCGATTACGCTCTGGAAGTCACGGACCATGGCCGGGTAGGGGTGCGGTCCGGCAACGGTGCCGATGATGTAGAAGGTGTCCTCTACATTAGCCACCCAGTCGCGCAGGGCTTCATTCATGGCATCTTTGAGGGTGCCTGTGCCACTTTCTACAGGGATAACCTCGGCCCCCAATAATTTCATCCGAAAGACGTTGGGCGACTGTCGTTCGATATCAGTTTTTCCCATGTAGATCACACAGGGCAGGTCAAATAGGGCGCACACCGTTGCAGCGGCCACACCGTGTTGGCCGGCCCCGGTCTCGGCAATGATACGGGTTTTGCCCATGCGCCGGGCTAGTAGAATTTGGCCGAGTGTATTGTTGATCTTGTGGGCACCGGTATGATTGAGTTCGTCGCGTTTGAAATAGATTTTTGCTCCACCGAATTGGTTGGTTAGGCTATGGGCGAGGTAAAGTGGACTGGGCCGGCCGATATAGTGTGCTGCGTAATAGTCAAAGTCGGCCTGAAACGAGGAATCGTGATTAGCGTCGTTGTACGCAGCCTCTAACTCCAGTATCAGGGGCATGAGGGTTTCAGCCACGAAGCGACCGCCGAAGATGCCGAAATGGCCGTGCTGGTCCGGGCCACTGCGGTAGGAATCGGGCGAGGCAGCGGCGCTTTTGTCAGTACCCATGTGGTTGGTTTCCGTGTTTGTGGGAAGAGGTATTGCCAGTGCCGGTTGAGAGCCACCCGCGGTTGTAACAACTGTTACGATCGGGGTCAGCCTGGCCTTGCACCGCGGCACATACCGGCGCTACTGGCATCACGGTGGCCCAAGCGATGTATACAATGTGCCACTTACTGAACGGGAATTCTACAACAGCGCGTCTGGAACGACGCCACTGAGCATATGGGTAAGACTTTGGAAGTACCGCAGCCGCAACAGCGCCTGGCATTTGGGGTGGAATACGATGGTGGTGCGTTTCACGGCTGGCAGATTCAGGCTGGTGTAGCAACCGTGCAGGGCGCGTTGGAGCGGGCTCTCTCTGCGGTCGCGGCCGAGCCGGTGCGGGTTGTGACGGCAGGACGCACTGACGCCGGTGTACACGCAACCGGGCAGGTTGTGCATTTCGACACTCTGAGTCGCCGCAGTGACTATGCCTGGGTCAGGGGCACAAACACGCAAGCCCCTCGCGGTCTCGCTGTCAACTGGGTGCGGAACGTGTCTAGGGACTTTCACGCGCGCTTCTCAGCGACCGGCCGTGCTTACCGGTACATCATCCTGAATCGGGCAGTAAGACCAACTATTCTTGCCGGGCGGGTAACCTGGTTTTATCGGCCGTTGAACGTCGAGGCCATGCAGCAAGCGGCCGATTATCTCATCGGCCGGCATGATTTTTCGGCCTACCGTGCCAGTGGCTGCCAGTCTCACCAGCCGGTACGGGAAGTTCGCAAACTTGGTGTCAGCCGCGCTCGAGAATGGGTGTTGATCGATATTGAAGCGGACGGTTTCCTTCATCATATGGTGCGCAACATCGCCGGGGTCTTGTGTGCCATTGGATCTGGTGAGCAGGCTCCGGGTTGGGCTCAGGAGGTGCTCGAAAGCTGCGACCGTCGCAGTGGCGGGGTGACCGCATCTGCGGATGGGTTGTACCTGACCCGGGTGGACTACCCTGGCCAATTCAATCTGCCTATGTCACCGCCGCCCTGCCAGTACTGGTAAGTTCACCAGCTGTGACTACAGTGTTGGGGAAATCGTTACAATAACAGTGTGAGAACTCGTGTAAAGATTTGTGGCATCACCCGTTTGCAGGATGCCCGAGCTGCGACCGATGCCGGCGCGGATGCTATAGGGATGATTTTTTTTCCATCGAGTCCTCGGGCCGTTGATTTGGCTGTAGCAGCTACTATCGCACGAGCGGTGCCAGCACTGGTAGATACGGTGGGCGTTTTTGTTGACCCTGAAAGAGCCGATGTCGAGGCGGTGCTCGAGCGAGTAGAACTGTCGTTGCTCCAATTTCACGGTAACGAAACGGCTGAGCAATGTAAATGTTTTGGGCTACCATATATTAAGGCCGCGCGTATGCACGCTGCTACTGATCCAAACGCGATCGCTGCCGCCCATCCAGATGCTCGAGCGCTGCTATTGGATGCATACCAGCAAGACCGTGTGGGTGGTACCGGCACTTCATTTGACTGGGTCAGAGCGGCTGTCTGTAAGTCAAGTCCAGTGATTCTCGCGGGCGGTCTGGCAGCGGCCAATGTGGCCGACGCACTTCGGCAGTCGGGTGCTTACGCAGTGGATGTCAGCAGTGGTGTCGAAAGTCGACCAGGAATCAAGTCTGCCGAGAGAATCCATGAGTTTGTCGCGGCGGTCGCTAGTTTCAATAGCAAGGAAAATAATGCTGGTGGTTTGGTATGAACTGGTTTGAGCGATTAATTCCGCCCAAAATCAAGGTCGGCCCTGTCACCGGTAAACGCAGTGTGCCCGAAGGGCTCTGGAAAAAGTGCGACAGCTGTAGCGCAGTGCTGTACGGTGCGGATCTGAATCGCAGTTTTCAAGTCTGCCCCAAGTGCAACCATCACATGCGCCTGGGTGCACGCACCCGGCTACAAGGCTTCTTTGACGATAGTCAGTTCCGCGAAATCGGGCAAACTGTACACCCGGTTGATGTTCTACGCTTTCGTGATAGCAAGCGTTATCGTGAGCGGCTCAGTGAGGCACAAAAACTATGCCATGAGAGTGATGCGCTGGTCGCCGGTGAGGGATCTATCGAGGGTATACCGGTTGTTGCAGCTGCGTTCGAGTTTCGTTTCATGGGGGGCTCAATGGGTTCTGTCGTCGGTGAAAGATTTGTGCGGGCAGTCGATGCGGCGGTTACCGAGCATTCACCGTTTATCTGCTTCAGTGCCAGTGGCGGTGCGCGCATGCAGGAGGCCCTTTTTTCTCTGATGCAAATGGCAAAGACAACGGCTGCCCTGAATCGCCTGCGGTCTGCCGCTGTACCGTATGTATCGGTTCTGACCGACCCCACTATGGGCGGTGTTTCAGCGAGCCTTGGTATGCTTGGGGATATCATCATCGCTGAGCCAGCCGCACTAATCGGGTTTGCCGGTCCTCGAGTGATCGAACAGACGGTACGAGAAACGTTGCCGGAGGGTTTCCAGCGATCGGAATTCCTACTGCAGCACGGGGCCATCGACATGGTGGTACAAAGGGGCGAGCTCAAATCGGTCATTGGCCGATTCCTCGGGACCCTGGGATTCGAGCCTGTACATACGCCAGACGCGCAACTGGTTTTTCCCGATGACAATCCACCTGGAATCGATACTACAGCGGGTGGATAGTTGGAATCTCAAAGACTGGTTGAAGCATATTCAGTCGCTGCATTCACGCTCGATTGACCTCGAACTCGACCGGGTGCGGCGGGTTCTACATCGACTGCACTGGCAGGCCCCGTCGTTGGTGATTGTCGTGGCAGGAACCAACGGCAAGGGTTCAACCGTAGCCATGCTGGAGGCGATCTATCGTAGCGCCGGTTACCGAGTAGGCGCTTTCACTTCCCCCCATCTGGTGAGTTACTGTGAAAGGGTTCGCCTAGACAAAGTGGCGGCCACTGAAACTGAAATCTGCCAGGCATTCGTACAGACGGAGGCGGCGCGGTCTGGCGTACCGTTGACGTATTTCGAGTTTGGCACGCTGGCAGCATTGTGGTTGCTACAGAGACATAGGGTCGACATCGCGCTGCTGGAGGTTGGTCTTGGCGGGCGGTTGGACGCGGTCAACGTAGTTAATCCGGATCTCGCAGTGATTACGGCAATCGCAATTGACCACCAAGCGTGGTTGGGTAATACGCGGGAGGCGATCGGTGCCGAAAAAGCGGGGATATTCCGTTATCGTGGCCGCGTGGTGATTGGCGACAGTGAGCCGCCACGCTCGATTTCCGAGCGATCTGTCCGACTTTGTTGTGATACTCGTGTCAGCGAAGTGGATTACCATCTGCGTCCGAGCGGGCAAGGTCAATGGCATTGGGAGGCGGATTCGAATCATTGGCCCGACGGCGGAGTAAGTCTGGCGCTCCCGGGGTTGCCGGGTGGGTCGATCCAGCGCGCCAACGCTGCCTGCGCATTGGCGGCCGTGAGATTGTTACAGGATCGGGTACCGGTGGCGGATTATTGCTGCTGGCAGGGTCTGCAGGATGTCCATCTACCCGGGCGCCAACAGGTCGTTGCTGGTTCCGTCGAAAGAATTTTTGATGTTGCGCACAATACCAGTGCGGTGATCGAGCTTGCTGACACGTTGCGCCGTAAACCGGTGGTCGGTCGCACTATTGCTGTTTTCTCAATACTCGCAGATAAAGAGCTGGCCACAATCCTGGCGACGATGGCAGACCTGATTAGCCTCTGGTTTATCACCCGCGTGGACAACGACAGGGCAACCTCACTTACGACGCTAGCCGCGGCGCTGTCAAGAAATGGTAATTGCTCCTGGCAGTCCTGCCCGGAACCCGTAAGCGCATACCAAAGGGCGCTAGGAACAGCTCAGCCCGGGGACCGTATCGTTGTGTTCGGTTCGTTCTATTTGGTCGGTGCTATACTCGCAGTGTTGCGGGAAGATACCGCGGCCGCCTGAATGACTCCACCTCCGGATCCGCCATTCAACCCGACGCATCGACTGGTCGGCGCCCTAGTACTGATCGTTATTGTTATCGTTGTATTGCCTACGATATTGACAGGAACAGGGCAGAGGATAGACCGATCTCGGTCGGTTCCTGGCCAACTGCCGGAGCCAAGTAGTGATTTCATCTCGGTGATTGCACCTGCGACTTCCCAGTCTGGTACTGATAACAATGGCGGCTTGCAGGGTGATAAGGCGTCGACAGATCAGCCTGAGGGCGGTAGCACCAGCCGGGACTTGCAGTCGCAAGGCAGCCAGACTACACCCTCTATATCTGAGGCAGCAACAGAACGACAGGAAAGTTGGGTGGTGCGGGTAGGGGTATTTGGCAACGTCGACAATGCAGGCAAGTTGATGCAGCAGCTCGGCGAGCATGGCATGGAGGTCCATCGGGAACAAATTGAACTCAGCGGCAAGGACGCGATTCGCCTTTACCTGGGTCCGTTTTTGTCGCAGTCGGAAGCCGAACGGGAGCGGCACAAAGCCATGATGATCACGAGTGACCAGGCCTTCATCGTCAAGTTACCATGATCGGACTATCTGGTCGCTGGCTGTTTGCTACTGGGGAGGTAGGCCATGCTTGACAGCGTAGCCGGTAGTGGGCTTGCCTGGGTGGATTTGGCAGTGCTGGGTGTGGTTATCCTGTCACTTGGTATCGGCATTGCCCGGGGACTGGTCCGGGAACTTTTGTCGCTGGTGTCCTGGGTTCTGGCAGCCTGGTTTGCCTGGTTGTACGGCGACGATCTCGCGGTTCTTCTGCAATCCTGGGTAAAAAGCAAGCACTTGAGCTTGATCACCGGTTCAATGGCAGTTTTTTTCGGCAGCCTGCTGGCGCTCAGCATCGGCGGCAGCCTGATCAACCGGTTGTTTCATGCTACCGGCTTGACTGGTATGAATCGACTGATGGGGGCTGTGTTCGGATTGGCCAGGGCACTGGTCGTCATCGTGTTGATACTTTTTGCCGCCCGCTTCACACTAGCCCCAACCCAAGATTGGTACAATCGTTCCGTGCTGATTCCCTACCTTGAACCGTCGGTCAATTGGGTGATGGGGCAAGCGGCAGACATGTTCGAGGATCAGTCAGCCTTGCGCAATGCGCAGCCGGCGGCGATCCTGAAAGCTGTCGCCCCGACAAAGGAGCAATAGTAATGTGCGGTATCGTTGGGATCGTAGGTCAGGAATCTGTGAATCAGGCCATTTATGATGCCCTGACCGTGGTCCAGCACCGTGGCCAGGACGCTGCTGGGATCATCACCTGTGACGGGCGCCGCGTGTACCTGCGTAAGGATAACGGACTAGTACGGGATGTATTCCATTCGCGCCACATGACCCAACTCCAAGGCAAATTAGGAATTGGTCATGTACGCTATCCGACAGCCGGCAGTGACAATCGGGCTGAGGCCCAGCCCTTCTACGTCAATTCTCCTTTCGGCATTGCACTGGGCCATAACGGCAATCTGGTTAACTCGGACAACCTGCGAAAAGAAATGTTTCAGCAGGATCTGCGTCAGTTGAATACCGATTCTGACTCGGAAGTGCTGCTGAATGTTTTTGCTCACGAACTGCGCGAAGTGGTTGATCGCACTCGGCTGGGATTGGGGCCGGAGGATATTTTTCAGGCGGTTGGCGGTGTTTTCCGGCGTTGTCGGGGCGCTTACGCAGTGGTGGCCATGGTAGTCGGCTACGGTCTGGTGGCGTTTAGGGATTCGTACGGGATTCGCCCTCTGGTAATCGGGGAGCGAGTTATCGGGGATGCGCGATCAGTAATGTTGGCCTCGGAAAGCGTGGCGCTGGATGTGTTGGGCTACGACCTGTTGGGTGATGTGGCACCGGGAGAGGCTGTCTTTGTTGGCCTTGACGGCAGCATCCAGCGGCGTATCTGTACCGCCGACCCGGTGCTCGCGCCGTGTCTGTTTGAGTTTGTCTACCTGGCCAGGCCAGATTCGATAATTGACGATGTCGCCGTGTATAAAAGCCGGTTACGTATGGGTGAACGGCTAGCCAAACGACTCGTCCGGCACTGGCCGAACCACGATATTGATGTGGTTATCCCGGTACCTGATACCAGTCGCACCTCGGCGCTGCAGTTGGCGAACTGCCTGGGAATTAAGTACCGGGAGGGTTTCATCAAGAACCGCTACATCGGCCGGACGTTTATCATGCCGGGCCAGGCCGAGCGCCAGCGTTCGGTGCGGCAGAAACTCAACGCCATTGACTTGGAATTTCGCGATAAGAACGTTTTGTTGGTTGATGACTCCATCGTACGGGGTACCACTTCAAAACAGATCATACAGATGGCCAGAGATGCTGGTGCCAGAAGGGTATATTTCGCCTCAGCGGCACCGCCAGTCCGATACGCCAACGTCTATGGAATCGATATGCCGGTGCCAGCCGAACTAGTGGCTAACGGACGGACGACCGAAGAGATCTGTGGGGTAATCGGCGCGGACCGGTTGTTCTATCAAGATCTTGAAGACCTGATTGCGGCGGTACGCGAGGGTAATCCGGCAATCACCCGTTTCGACGCATCCTGCTTTGATGGACGGTACGTGACCGGAGATGTGACCGGTGACTTCCTGTGCGCCATGGCCGGCAAGCGCAATGACCGGGCTCGAGCCAGTCAAGACAGCGTACTCGATGTCACGGAAGTCAGCACCTATCACTAGCTGAGCGTGATACGGTCGGCATCGTCACCGCACCACAGTTCCAGACTAGAACCATCCAGTTTGGCAAAACTGGGAGTGGGCCCCCAATCGCCAAGCACGATTCGGACCATCGGACCAGTTCTCTCGTCCTCAAGACGATGTATTGCCGGTCGGTGAGTGTGTCCGTGGATCATCAGCCGCACCTTTGCGCCGCGCATTTTTTCGAAGACGGTTTCGGGGTTTACATCCATGATGTCGGCTGGTTTGATGCGTTTACCACTCTCGCTGCGATAACGCACGGCTCGGGCCATGGTGTCCCGCTCCACGATAGATCTCGCTAGGAAATCAGATTGCCAAGTGTCGTTTCTGACCAGCAGACGGAATGCCTGATGCTCCGTATCTTCGGTGCACAAGCTGTCGCCGTGCAGTAATAGTATCGGTGTAGTGGTGTTGGTCAGTATATGCTGCTCTGGCAGCAGACAGCATCCGGTTCGGGCGCAAAAATCCAGGCCGACAAGGAAGTCACGATTGCCTCGAAGGAAGAAAACTTCCACACCGCGGTCAGTCAGCTGCCGCAGGTCGGTTTCTATTGATTGCTGCCCCAGATACTTGGCAGTATCATCGCCGAGCCAATACTCGAACAGGTCGCCGAGAATGTACAAGCTATCAGCGGAGGTGAGCTGGTCGATAAAGACCCTGAACTGCTGGGTTAGGGCAGTGTCTTTGGGGGTCAGATGTAGATCTGAGATGAAGTAGATCAAGAAAAAATCTCCGAGATAACTGATCGGAATTGCGCCGGCTGCGTAAGCCAGCACGACAGCGGTTGGCCTGTCGCCCAGCTTTGGGTACCATCCGGGCCCCGGTCTGGAATGCCTTGGTGGGTATTAATGTCTTTGCGCATTTATAACAGCCTCAGTCGTTGCAAAGAAGATTTTGTGCCGCGAGTGGCGGGGCAGGTGAAGATGTATGTCTGCGGAATGACCGTTTACGACTACTGCCACCTAGGGCATGCCCGAGTCCTAGTGGTATTTGACACGGTCGCTAGATACTTGCGGTCATGCGGTTTTGATGTGGAATACGTGCGGAATATAACCGATATAGACGACAAAATAATCGCCCGGGCAGCGGAACTGGGCGAGGGCATCGACAGTCTTACTGGTCGATTCATCGAGGCGATGCACGAGGATTGTCAGTTACTGAACGTGCAATCGCCAAATGCCGAGCCTAGGGCAACTGACCATGTCGATGCGATCATCGATATGATCAAGGGTTTGGAGAACAAGGAGTACGCGTACCAGGGGGTCAATGGTGACGTTTACTACCGGGTGCGGGCTTTTGCGGACTATGGCCGCCTTTCTGGACGTTCTCTGGATGAACTGCAAGTTGGCGCACGGGTGACGCCGGACGAGTCGAAGAATGACCCCCTGGACTTCGTGCTCTGGAAGGCAGCTAAGCCCGGCGAGCCAAGCTGGGATTCTCCCTGGGGTGCAGGCCGACCGGGTTGGCACATTGAGTGCTCGGCCATGTCCACCGCGTGTCTTGGCAATAGTTTTGATATCCACGGTGGAGGCATGGATCTCAGATTCCCACATCATGAAAACGAAATCGCACAGTCAGAGGGAGCAACGGGCCAGAAATTTGTCAGTGTGTGGATGCACAACGGTTACGTCCAGATTGACCAAGAGAAGATGTCAAAGTCGCTCGGTAANTTCTTCACGATTCGGGAGATACTCGGANAAGATGATAACGCGGCACGCATGGGCGAAGTGATACGTTACATGATTCTTTCCAGTCACTATCGTAGTGCCATGAACTTNNGCCCAGACAGCCTGGCNANGGCCAAGGCCTCACTTGAGCGGCTGTACTTCGCTTTGGCTAAAGTTGCTGATCCGGTAGTCGTGGAANNGAAGGATTCTGGCGGCCNGTACAGCGAGCGCTTCAGTGAGGCCATGGACGATGACTTCAACACGCCCGCAGCCCTGGCNGTACTCTTTGAACTGGTTCGNGAACTAAACCGCTGCCTAGACGAAAACCGGTANGANGACAGTTGNGCGCTCAGCGCNNGCTTGCGGCGNCTCGGCGCCGTGCTCGGCCTGTTGCGCNTGGAGCCGGCCAAATTCTTGGGTGTTGCNAGGGATAGCTGTGCGAGTGTGAATAATGAATTGACGGCGGCAACAATCAAAGANCTTCTGAGNGANCGCCAACGGGCCCGNGCTACTGGCGACTGGAAACGGGCNGACGAGATCCGCGACTATCTCGGCGAGCGGGGNATCTTACTNGAGGACGCCAGCCGCGGTGAGACCACCTGGCGTCGGCGCTGAATTTACAGCCTGCCNGGGCAAAGTTTATACTTTAGNGTTTCAGGCCGCTGCCTACCGGCATTTCCAGCGGCCACTGATTACCCCAATTTTCCAATAGAGGGCAACGCATGGAACTGACCGGCGCCGAAATCGTCGTTCAAAGCCTCAAGGATGAGGGTGTCGAGCATATATTCGGCTATCCTGGCGGTGCAGCACTGCATATCTACGATGCCTTTTATCAGCAGGATGATATAAAGCACATCCTTGCCCGCCACGAACAAGGTGCGACCCACGCAGCGGACGGCTACGCGCGAGCTTCCGGCAAGCCCGGTGTGGTGCTGGTTACCTCTGGCCCGGGTGTGACCAATACGATCACCGGAATCGCGACTGCCTATATGGATTCGATCCCGTTGGTGGTGCTGACGGCACAGGTGCCAACCAATCTTATNGGNGACGATGCTTTCCAAGAGGTNGACACGGTTGGTATTACNAGGCCATGCGTAAAACATAACTTCCTGGTCCGCAATGTTGCGGATCTGGCGCTAACTATCAAGAAAGCGTTCTATCTGGCCGGGTCTGGACGCCCTGGTCCGGTGGTTGTCGATATACCCAAGGATGTCACTGCTGCAAAGACGACCTACCGTTACCCCAAGAGTGTCAAGATCCGCTCCTATGCCCCGGTAAAAAGGGGTCACTCCAAGCAGATCGCGAAAGCTGTGGCTCTGCTGCTCGATGCCCGTCGGCCTGTGATTTACAGCGGCGGCGGAATCATCCATGCCACAGCTGCTACTCAGTTGACAACTCTNGTCCNAACGCTTGGTTTTCCTTGCACTCAGACGTTGATGGGTCTAGGCGCACTGCCGGCAGCAGATCCTCATTTCCTGGGCATGCTCGGTATGCACGGCACCTACGAGGCCAACATGGCCATGCATGGGAGCGATGTGATCCTTGCCGTGGGGGCCCGATTCGATGACCGCGTTACCGGNGACTTGAGCAAGTTCTCACCGGGAGCCCGGATCATCCACGTCGATATCGATCCTTCCTCAATAGGTAAGAACGTGCCTGTGGAAATACCGATAGTCGGAGATGCGGCAGCGGTACTGGAACAGATGCTGGACATACTCGGCAAGAAAGACCGCAAAGTCGATGAGCCAGTGCTGGAGCAATGGTGGAAACAGATCAAGGCTTGGCGAGATGTTGATTCGCTGGCTTACGACCGCGACAGCAAGTTAATCAAGCCGCAATTCGTCATCCAGAAGTTGTGCGAAGTGACCGAGGGAGATGCCTATGTTACTTCAGATGTAGGTCAGCACCAGATGTGGGCAGCCCAGTATTACAGTTTTAATAAACCGCGACGCTGGATTAATTCCGGTGGCTTAGGCACGATGGGTTTTGGGTTGCCAGCGGCGGTGGGGGTGCAAATGGCTTTCCCGAANGCACCNGTTGCATGTGTAACAGGGGAGGCGAGCATTATGATGTGCCTACAGGAGTTGTCGACTTGTAGCCAATACGGCCTACCGATCAAGGTCATTAACTTGAACAACCGCTACATGGGCATGGTCAGACAATGGCAGGAATTTTTCTATGACCGACGATACTCGCATACATACATGGATTCACTGCCAGACTTTGTTCAACTGGCGCAGAGCTTCGGGCATACCGGCATACTGATTGAGAAGCCANGNGANGTCGAAGGTGCGTTACGCGAGGCATTTGCGGCCCGGGAAAAACTNGTATTTCTGGATTTTATTACCGATCAGACTGAAAANGTCTATCCCATGATTAGCGCTGGAGCCGGGCATAACGAGATGCAACTCAACCCAGCCGATAGTGGCGCAACGTCCCAGGAACGGGAGTTGGCATGATGGCCTATGCGTAGAATCATTTCGCTGCTGGTGGAGAATGAATCGGGTGCGTTGTCGCGCATCGCTGGCCTGTTCTCTGCTCGTGGGTACAACATCGAATCGTTGACCGTAGCCCCTACCGAAGACGAGTCTCTCTCGCGGATGACTATCGTAACGCGAGGCTCGGACGAGATCATCGAACAGATCACCAAGCAGTTGCACAAGCTGATAGACGTGGTGCGCCTGCTGGATCTNACAGAAGGGCGTCATATAGAGCGGGAATTACTGCTGGTCAAAGTCATGGCTGAAGGTGAGAACCGTGAAGAAGTTAAGCGGTTGGTTGATATTTTTCGTGGCCGAATCATAGATGTCACAGACTCAACCTACACCATTGAATTAACCGGCCCCAGCGACAAACTCGATGCGTTTGTTGAGGCTCTGAGCAACGCTGAGATTCTGGAGGTCGTGCGCTCTGGTATTTCGGGTATTGCACGCGGCGATCGGACATTGCNNCTCTGAATGACCNGGCTTTTTCTCACAGGAGNCAAATTTAAATGAAAGTTTTTTATGACAGTGATTCCGATGCNAGTATCATTGCTAGCAANAAAGTGGCCGTCATCGGATACGGGTCACAGGGGCACGCCCATGCAAACAACCTGCGAGACAGCGGTGTCGAGGTGGTGGTCGGATTGAGGGAGGGATCGGCCTCGCGGGACAAGGCTGAAAGGGCCGGGCTTGCTGTTGCTGCTGTGTCTGATGCGGTGGACTGTGCCGACGTNGTCATGATGCTGGTGCCGGACGAATTGGCGGCCGACTTATACACCGGCGAGGTCGNCCCCAATCTGAAGCCCGGGGCCGCACTTGCCTTCGCCCATGGGTTCAANATCCATTTCGGCTTTATCGAACCGACCGATAACATTGACGTCATTATGGTGGCGCCAAAGGGGCCGGGACACCTGGTGCGGTCAACCTATACCGACGGTGGTGGCGTACCATGCCTGATCGCGGTGGAGCGGGATGCGAGCGGCACTGCTCGGGACATAGCTTTGTCCTATGCTTCGGCTATCGGCGGCGGCAGAGCCGGCATCATAGAGACCACCTATAAAGAAGAAACCGAAACCGACCTCTTCGGTGAACAGACGGTGCTTTGTGGTGGCATGACTGCGTTGATCCGGGCGGGTTTCGAGACGCTAGTAGAAGCGGGTTATGCACCCGAGATGGCCTATTTTGAGTGCTTGCACGAAACCAAGTTGATCGTTGACCTTATTTATGAAGGCGGTATAGCGAATATGCGCTACTCGATCTCCAACACTGCGGAGTATGGCGACTTAACCCGCGGTCCACGGGTGGTGACNGNGNCAGTAAAGGAGGAGATGAAAAANATTCTCGATGAGATCCAGTCGGGCAAGTTTGCCCGGGAATGGATGGAAGAGAGTCGCGCGGGCAGTCAGCGATTCTATGAAATGCGCAACGCTGGCCGTGAACACCAAATCGAAGAGGTCGGCGCCAAGCTGCGGGGAATGATGCCCTGGATTCAGAGGGACAAGCTGGTCGACGAGGAAATCAACTGAGCTCAGTTCTGTCCGTGACCGGCGTCTTAACGCCGATCAAGCCGAAGAATTATCTGTCTGTTGCGAGGGAGGATCGGAGGTGGATTGCTGGTTTCGTTGTGCTTGCATTNCCGGTTCAAATCTATGGGAGACAGATACGGATTCTCCCGTTTTGGTCAAGGGTGAACGTTTATCCACCTCGGCGGAGCTNGATTCAACCTTTCCCANGGAACTGATTTTGTCCGGAGGTGATATCATCACCTTTCTTCCGGAACAAATCTGAACTATCGTGGGGAAGATCCGAAAAGTCACATCAGTGGAGTCTCCTGAGCGGCGTCGTAAGGGCATCTATATTTTGCCCAACCTTTTTACCACGGCCGGTTTGTTCGCAGCGTTTTATGCCATCATCCAGTCGACGGTGGGCAGCTTTGAAAACGCGGCCATCGCGATCTTGATTGCTGCAATACTAGATTCGCTAGACGGTCGTGTCGCGCGGATGACGAATACGGTCAGCGACTTCGGCAAGCAATACGACAGCCTGGTCGACTTGGTGGCTTTTGGCCTGACGCCGGCTCTGGTACTTTTTGAATGGACCCTCAAGGATGCCGGTAAGATCGGGTGGCTTACCGCATTTTTCTTTGTTGCCGCGACGGCACTGCGGCTAGCCCGCTTCAATACCCANGACAGCAGTAGTAGCCGCTATTTTCAGGGGTTGCCATGTCCGGCAGCAGCGGTCTTGGTGGCAACGGCAATCTGGGCACTGAGCAGTTATCAGCTCANGGGTACTGCGGTCACGGCGGCCTGTCTGGTGATGATGGCGGTGTTGTCTTTGGCGATGGTTAGTTCGCTACCGTACCGAAGCTTCAAGGACCTGGACCTTAAGCACCGGGTTCCNTTTATGGCGTTGTTGGTCCTGGTATTCGTATTCGTATTGGTATCGTTCGATCCGCCTTGGGTACTNTTNCTNACCTCTATAGCCTACGTGCTGTGGGGGCCGGTCATCTGGATTTCAGCCAAATGGAGTNNCCGTAACATCTTCAGTGACGCTCCGGTNAGCGGCGAAGTGCCGGTGGCGAAAAAGGCTGATCAAAACCNGACTGNCTAAAGCAATACNGTTCCGAGCACGGATAGCCGTGGCGGCGCCGGGATTGNCCCGATGAAAATAAGAGGTATACTGGATGCCATGAAAAAGATTGACACTTTTTCGTTATCCCACATGGCTGGCCCNGCAACNTCGNGGCCGGCAGCNGCGCCNATCGCGCTGGCNCCCCGTTTGCTGCTGCGCCACTAGGCGCACATACCCTCTATATAATCAAACCCATTCAGCCAGTGTCCTGCGACACACTGGCTCCNGAAGACCGTAATATNCCGACGCCGGCTACCTGNCCTTTGCCAACNCATGTGGCAGGGTANCCGGTTGTCNTGGGAGGGATGANGTCAATGCAAGAGCGACTGNTAGTTTTTGATACTACTTTACGTGACGGGGAGCAAAGCCCCGGCGCTTCGATGACGACTGAGGAAAAGATTCGCATCGCCCGNCAACTGGAAAAGATGCACGTCGANGTGATCGAGGCTGGATTTCCTGCCGCCAGNCCTGGTGATTTTGANGCGGTACAGGCAATCGCCCGGCAGNTNCNGGAGAGCAAAATCTGCGGGCTGGCCCGNGCCAACGAGTCGGANGTAGCCCAGGCNGCGGCGGCGGTAGCGCCNGCCTCANCTCCGCGCATNCANACCTTNATCGCGACCTCNCCGATCCACATGCAGGACAAGNTGCGNATGGCGCCCGACCAAGTGTTGGAACGGGCAGTAGCGGCNGTCAAGCAGGCNCGAAACAGCACGGANGATGTGGAGTTNTCCCCTGAAGACGCTGGACGNTCGGANGAGGACTTTCTCTGCCGGGTGATCGAGGCTGTCATCAAGGCCGGCGCCAGCACTATCAACATACCCGATACAGTGGGTTACACCATGCCAAGCCAATTCGGTGAACTGATAGCCCGCCTGATCAGCCGGGTGCCAAACTCAGACCAGGCAGTGTTCTCGGTGCATTGCCACAATGATCTCGGTGTAGCCGTTGCCAATTCCCTTGCTGCGGTGCAAAGTGGGGCTCGGCAGGTGGAATGTACCGTTAATGGTCTCGGCGAACGTGCCGGTAACGCATCATTGGAAGAGATCGTGATGGCGATTCGGACCCGGCAGGATGTGTTCACCTGCGACACCGGGATAGATTCAACTCAGATATTGCCCGCGAGCCGACTAGTATCCAACATTACCGGTTTTCCGGTGCAACCAAATAAGGCGATCGTTGGGGCCAACGCGTTTGCTCACGAAGCCGGCATCCACCAGGACGGAGTGATCAAGCGCAGGGAAACTTACGAGATTATGCGTGCCGAAGATGTTGGTTGGAGTGCCAACCGAATTGTACTGGGTAAACATTCAGGTCGGGCGGCGGTGAAGGAGCGGCTGGCGGCCCTAGGGATTGAATTCGAAACCGAAGAGGATCTCAATCGAACTTTTGGCCACTTCAAGGAGCTTGCCGACAAGAAGCACGAGGTATTCGATGAAGACCTGCAGGCACTGGTTACAGAGAGAGCGACCGAGCAGTTGAACGAACGGTTGCAATTCGTTGCCATGAAGTTTGTCTCGCAGACAGGGGAGATGCCAGCGGCAACCGTGACACTCAGAGTAGACGGTGTTGAGGAGTCAGCAACCAGCACCGGTGATGGTGTAGTCGATGCCTCATTCCAAGCGGTAGACGGGGTCTTTCCCACGGACAATACTCTGTTACTGTATTCGGTGAACGCGATCACCGCAGGATCTGACTCCCAAGGCGAAGTTAGTGTTCGGCTACAGAGCGGTGGACGGATCGTCAACGGGCAGGGTGCTGACACCGATATCGTTATGGCCTCAGTTAAGGCTTACATTAACGCCCTCAATAAGTTGGAGTTGCCACCACGGCGTTTCCACCCACAAAGCGAAGGTACGGTCTAACAACACCTCTGGTGTTATGGTTATGGCTGATCGAAACGCCTACCTTGCCGAGATGGAGGTGGTTTGTTGGCGGCGTCGTGGGTCGAGTGTTGCAGCGGAGCATGCTGCTGGTAGCGCGGTGGGTAGTTCGCCGAATCAGGCTGGCACTGCCGCGGGTGTCAGCTGGGAGAAGCTCCAGCGTGAAGTGGCATCGTGCACCCGCTGTGCACTACATGACTCACGACGAAATACCGTGTTTGGATCCGGCAGTACGGACGCTGACTGGTTTTTTGTCGGCGAGGCGCCGGGTCGCGAGGAGGATCGGCAGGGTATACCGTTCGTTGGNCGGGCCGGGCAACTGCTCTCGGCGATGCTCTTTAGNCTGGGTCTTTCCCACNAGGAGGTGTACATTGCCAANGTACTCAAGTGCCGACCGCCAGACAATCGCGACCCGCAAGGGGTCGAGGTCAACAATTGTGANTCCTTTCTCCACCNGCAGGTCGCGCATATCGGCCCACGCNTCATTGTGGCGNTGGGGCGCTTTGCAGCACAGGCATTATTGCAGCAAGACGTTGCTATNAGCCAGTTACGGGGNAAAGTGCATCAATANAATATTGNCCAGTTACCGTTGGTNGTGACCTACCACCCCGCCTANCTGCTGCGCTCACCGACTGCAAAAGCTAAGTCATGGCAGGATCTGATGTTGGCCCGTTCAGCTATAGAGTAAGGNTTTGNTGTTGCCCGAAGNTTGGTCGGATAGCCTACGTCCAATGNGTCGNACAGACCTTGGCCAGGTGAGTGATCTGGAGTNGCAGGTCTCACCGANGCCCTGGGCGCTGGGNGCATTTTCGGATTGCCTGGGCNCGGGTTATGANAATTGGGTAATCGAGNTTGCNGGNCNGGTTAACGCATTTTTGGTNATGGCGGTGTCGGCAGGCGAGGCACACCTNCTTAACTTCGCGGTGCNGCCGGNACATCAACGNCAGGGGATGGGCAGTTGGTTATTACACCAAGCCCAGCAGNACGCGGCGCAGCGCGGCGCGGTGCAGATANTNTTAGAGGTGCGACCGAGCAACNGGCCGGCCCTCGNNCTTTACACNTGCGCTGGCTTTGAGGTTTTGTCACGGCGTAGNAANTACTATCGTGGNAAGGCTCCGGAAGATGCNTTAGTGATGTGTTGNGGGTTATCAGTTGNGNNNGAGGANGCGGNGCGNGACCCTNTGTGGTGAGCGCNGGNNGGTTGATTCNNAAGCAAAGGGNCTTAGACGCNGTGAGTGTTGAAATTNAAATCTCTGGTCGGTGCCNTGCATCNAGTGAGAACTACGCCTGGTTCAACGGAGCACTGGGGCAAGCNCTGGTNCNGGCAACGGAANTGGCTGCATCTCGGTTGTTGCCGTGCCGCTACNGTGCCACAGCTCTGCAGCTTGGCCCCGGACTGGCCGATTGCCTNGNGGGGGTNGATAGNGCGCTGAAACTGTATGCTTNGCCGGCCCCACCTGAGCACGATGGAGTAGCTATTTNTACCGACTGGCAACCGTTACCCCTCGGGGNGCGGGCAGTGGACCTCATCGTNCTGCAACATACGCTNGATTTNGCGCANGCACCACATCAGNTCCTGCGCGAAGCAGCNACGGTTCTGGCGCCGGAAGGTTACCTGTTAGTTTGNGGATTCAACCCCNTGAGCCTGTGGGGCTTACGCCGATCGCTGTCANGTTGGCCTCGGTCGATCCCNTGGAACGGGCATTTCCTGACGCCTAACCGGGTGCAGGACTGGATCTCTCTGCTAGGCTTGGACCTNGCCNGTAGNCGCATGATTTTTTACCGAGCGCCAATNTCNAACGCCNGCNTATTGGAGCGAAGCGCTTTCNTGGAGNTTATTGGTGCTCGCTGGTGGCCGNTATTTTCGGGCGNATACCTGCTGNTTGCGCAGAAACNCCAGNTNGGATCTGGTAATGTGCTGGANAGNCGGCGCCANGNGGTGCGTATCAAGGCCGGAACACTCGCACCGACAATACCCCGCAGNAGTCATTCATTCAANAGNGGTGCNGAAGGTGACAGTGTCTAATACGATNGTACAGATGTACACNGATGGTGCTTGCCGGGGCAACCCCGGCGTNGGTGGATGGGGNGTAGTTCGCCTGANNGGTGACCAATGTACTGAGTTTAAAGGCGCTGANNCCATGACNACCAATAACCGAATGGANCTCGTCGCNGCAATTCGGGGCCTCGAATCACTCGAGCAAGACGCCAGAGTCCAGGTATANACTGACTCCCAGTATGTTCGCAACGGTATCTTGGAGTGGATGANGAGTTGGAAAAGTAACGGTTGGCGGACCGCGGCCGGCAAACCNGTNAAAAATCGTGATCTNTGGCTAGNCCTGGATGAAGCCTCCGGATNTNGNCAGGTCGAGTGGCGTTGGGTGCGNGGNCATNCCGGGAANTCAGGNAATGAGCGTGCGGACGCGCTCGCCAATACAGCCATTGANGANTACCTGGCCAGCGTGGCTNGAAGGCAGCGATGAGGCTAGTCGTACTCGATACNGAAACCACNGGCCTGGANATCAGGGAAGGTCACCGGGTCATAGAGATCGGCTGTGTGGANNTCGTCAATCGCCGCCACACCCAGAATCGGTTCCATGCTTTCATTAATCCAGAAAGGNGTATNGATGTAGGGGCTTTGGAAGTGCACGGCATCACCGAGGATTTCTTGGCAGACAAACCGGTTTTCACCGAGATTATCGTGGAATTTATTAATTTTATTTCCGGCGCCGAGGTGATTATTCACAACGCCCCCTTTGATTTGAGTTTTCTCAATAGCGAATTCGAGCGAGCCCGGGAGAAGCGCCGGCTTGACGAGTTGTGTACGGTGACAGATAGCCTGCAACTTGCCCGCCAATTGCACCCGGGTCAGCGCAATAGCCTGGACGCTCTCTGCCGTCGTTACGACGTAGATAATGCAGAGCGCACACTGCATGGGGCGTTACTCGACGCCGAGATTCTAGCCGATGTCTATTTGGCCATGACCGGCGGTCAGTCCGACATAAGTTTTGAGACCCCGGCAAGGCACTCAGGTCAACGACGGGTCGGGCCAACTCGGGACGCGTCCGGTAGCGTTGTCGAAGTCGTCCGGGCCAGTCCGCAAGAGCTCAAAGAGCATCAGCGGTGGATCGAATTGCTTGGTGAGCACTGCGTGTGGACCCAAACTAGCAATGATCCCGATTGACTGTACGGTTTAACTGAGGCCGGGGCTTGGTCCGCCGGTATTAGTTGCAGTGCGTGGCCGCTTCCAGGGAACGTGGTTTGACGTAGAATCGAACCGATTGCCATGGAGGAGGCCTGGATGCCGCAATTTGTTGGTTTGTTAAGGAGAGCATGATGAGTGAAGAACGTGTGTACCCTATCGATGCAGCTTTCGCCGCAAAAGCCCACTTAAACGAGAGTCAGTACTGGGAAATGTACCAGCGCTCGATCAGCGATTCTGACAAATTCTGGTCGGAACAGGCTGAAACATTTGTCACCTGGTTCAAAAAATGGGACCGTGTTAGCAACTGCGATTTTCGGGAGGGGCGGATTCGCTGGTTTGAGGGTGCTACGCTGAACGTCTCCTATAACTGCTTAGATCGGCACTTGGAGTCCCGCGGTGATCAGGTTGCGATCATTTGGGAGGGCGATGATCCGTCGGAAGATCAGAAAATTACCTACCGGGAGTTGCACGAGCAGGTCTGCCGGTTCGCCAATGTCCTTAGATCGCGTGGAGTGGGTAAGGGAGACTGTGTCTCGATTTACATGCCGATGGTACCAGAGGCGGCAGTGGCGATGCTGGCATGTGCCCGGGTCGGAGCCATTCATTCCGTGGTGTTCGGTGGCTTTTCACCAGACGCATTGCGTGGCCGGATCCTGGATTCAGACTGCCGGGTCATCATCACAGCCGACGAAGGGCCGCGTGGTGGCAAACCAGTACCACTGAAGGCCAATGTGGAGTCAGCCCTTGTGGGCTGCCCGGAGGTTCACACGACAATTGTGGTCCGTCGGACTGGCGCAAAAATACCCTCAGGTGGTGATCGTGACGTGTGGTACGACGAGGCTATGGCGGCGGCCGATACCGAGTGCGTGGCTGAGCCGATGGATGCTGAGGATCCACTATTCATCCTTTATACCTCAGGCTCGACTGGCAAACCGAAGGGTGTACTGCACACGACTGGCGGGTATCAGTTGTATACAGCAATGACCCACCACTACGTTTTTGATTATCACGAAGGGGACGTCTATTGGTGTACAGCTGATGTTGGCTGGATCACGGGCCACAGTTACATCCTCTATGGTCCACTGGCAAATGGTGCCACTACGCTGATGTTCGAGGGCGTGCCTACCTACCCCGATGCGAGCCGTTTTTGGCAGGTGGTTGACAAGCACCAAGTAAACATTTTTTACACAGCGCCAACCGCGATAAGGGCGCTCATGGGCCAGGGTGATAAGCCAGTAACACGCACCAGCCGTTCCAGCGTGCGCTTGCTTGGAACTGTGGGGGAGCCCATCAATCCAGAGGCTTGGGAGTGGTACTACCGAGTGGTGGGCGATAGCCGTTGCCCGATCGTGGATACGTGGTGGCAGACCGAAACTGGCGGTATTTTAATTACGCCCCTGCCGGGCGCTATCGACCTGAAGCCTGGTTCTGCTACTCGGCCATTTTTCGGTATCCAGCCGGCGCTACTCGATGGTGATGGCAAAGAACTCGAGGGAGCAGCTTCGGGTAACCTGGTCATCCGGCAGTCCTGGCCGGGGCAGATGCGCACGATCTTCGGTGACCATGAGCGCTTTATCCAGACGTACCTGGCGACTTATCCGGGTTCCTACATGACCGGCGACGGGGCTCGCCGGGATAAGGATGGTTATTTCTGGATTACTGGACGAGTCGATGACGTCATCAACGTGTCCGGCCACCGTATGGGTACAGCCGAGGTCGAAAGTGCGCTGGTACTGCACGACCGGGTGGCCGAGGCAGCAGTGGTGGGATACCCTCACGAGATCAAGGGGCAGGGTATCTACGCCTATGTTACGTTGATGGCGGGGGTCGAAGCGACTGACGGGCTGCGCACTGAATTGGTCCAACTGGTCCGCAAGGAAATTGGCCCGATCGCTAGCCCAGATATTATCCAGTGGGCCCCAGGGTTGCCTAAAACGCGCTCGGGCAAGATTATGCGCAGGATTCTGCGCAAAATCGCAGCCAACGAATTGGACGACCTTGGCGATACCTCGACGCTAGCCGATCCTTCGGTAATGGAAGACCTGGTAGCGGGACGGGAAAACGCCTGATCTTCTGCGCAGTGGTTTGTTAACCCCCTGGCAAAGCTGCCGTAGTAAGCAGCCTTGCTTCGATAGTGCCCGGCGGATAAAATTCGCGCCCGAGCGCTATTTCAATTCACTCCTTGCCTCACCGCGGTGCGGGAGGCTATTAGCCGAAAGGAGGCCTCATGCGACATTACGAAGTCGTTTTCCTCGTGCATCCAGACCAGAGCGAGCAGGTTTCGGCGATGGTCGACAAGTACCGTACCCTGATCGAAAACAACGGTGGACAGATACATCGTCTGGAAGATTGGGGCCGGCGGCAGCTGGCTTACCTGATTGGCAAGGTACACAAGGCCCACTACGTGCTCATGAATATTGAGTGTGACCAGGTCACCATCGATGAAATCACTAACATGTTCAAGTTTAGCGATGCAGTGATTCGCAATCTGGTCATCAAGATGGACCGTGCGGTGGTCGAGGCGTCTCCGCTGGCGCAGTCTGCTGATGATGGCGAGTCTGTCGAGGATGAAGCGTTGCCGTCTGAGACTGAGGCGAGTCCCGCTGATACGGTGGTTGCAGACAGTGCAACTGTAGCTGGGGTAGAGGCCGAAGTAACGGTTGGTGAGTCGACAGAGGTGCCGGCAGAAGATCTTCACGATGTGCAGGCTAATAATGGTGACGAGACAGCAGCCGAGATCGCGACTCAGGCCGCCGAAGAAAATAAGGAGGTTACCTAATGGCGAGATTCAGTCGTCGCCGGAAATATTGTCGATTTACTGCCCTTGGCGTAGACCAGATCGATTACAAGGACTTGGATACGTTGCGGGGCTATGTTAGCGAAACTGGCAAGATCATCCCGAGTCGCAACACCGGTACCAAGGCACGTTACCAGCGTCAACTTGCCAGCGCGATCAAGCGAGCCCGGTTCCTGGCATTACTACCGTACAGTGACCAGCACTGACAGGAGTTCAGGCGATGGAACTTATACTGTTGGAAAAAATTCAAAATCTTGGAGACCTGGGTGATTTGGTCAAGGTCAAGGCCGGATATGGTCGCAATTACCTGGTTCCTTATGGCAAGGCTGTTCCGGCGACCGCAGCTGCCAAAGATGAGGTCGACAAACGGCGGCGGGAGTTAGCGAAACTCGATGCTCAGCGCCACGATGCTGCACAGGCAAAAGCGGTCCTATTACCTGATAGAGTGAGCGTAACCCGCCGGGCCGGGGAAGCAGGCAGGTTGTTCGGCTCAGTCTCGGCTGTTGATATCGTGGAACTGCTGCAGGCTGCGGAATTGTCCGTACAGCGGGCCGAAATCGACATGCCGATGGGGCCAATAAAGGAGCTGGGCGAGCACCAGGTCAATGTCATCCTTCACCCGGAGATACAGCGACCGCTTACGGTTGTCGTGGTGCCAGAAGAGGTCCCGGAAATTGCGCCGAGCGAGGCATCGGAAGGCTTATCGGCAATTGCGCCGCAACCGGTAACCGAATCCGGGGACTAAAGCGGCAGGCTATTGTTGCCCGTGGCCGGGCGGTAAAGACCGGCTATTGCCGCCGTTGCCGTAGCCGGAAGTCTGCGCTACTCTGCAGATTCCGAGCCTGCCAGTGCTGAACCGTCAAATCGGGCGCTAAATGCAGAACCCCCAACCCGCTACTACCGCCGCACCGTCGATCCTACGGCTGCCACCGCAGGCGCAGGAGGCGGAACAGTCGGTCCTGGGCGGCCTCTTGCTTGATTCCCGTCGTTGGGAAGAGATCGCTGAGACCGTAAACGCCGAAGACTTTTACGCTCGCCCCCACCGCAAGATATTTAGCGCGATCCAAGCGTTGCACGAAGCAGGGGAAGCGGTCGATGTGGTAACGACTTCGGAGTGGCTGGCAAACAATGGCATCCTTGAGAAAGCCGGAGGGCTGCCTTATCTGGGCGAATTAGCCAATAACACTCCGGGTACGGCCAACGTTATGGCTTATGCGCGGATTGTTCGGGAGCGTTCGGTTCTCCGGCGCCTAATCGATGCAGCCTCCCAGATCTCGGAAAAAGCTTACAGTCCAGATGGTCTCGATATTGGCGCGCTCATCGACTACGCCGAGAAACTGGTCTTCGATATTTCCGAGTCTGACCGTCGCCAGACACCGGGTTTCCAACCTTTACAGGGACTGTTAACTCAGGCTGTCGACCGGATCGAAGAACTGTATGAATCCGATGAGTCCATTACCGGGGTACCTACCGGGTTTAAAGACCTTGACGAATTGACTGCAGGCCTGCAAAGGGCAGATCTAGTGGTGATAGCAGGTCGCCCTTCGATGGGTAAGACCAGCTTGGCGATGAACATCGCCGAAAACGCGGCAGTTGGCAGCAAGTTGCCGGTCGCAGTATTCAGTATGGAGATGCCGGGGCAGCAACTGGCGATGCGGATGCTTGCCTCCCTGGGGCGGATCAATGCCCACCGAGTTCGCACCGGCCGGCTGAGCCAGGAAGATTGGCCGCGGCTGACCTCAGCGGTCGGGTTGCTGGACGAGGCCCCGGTTTTCATCGATGACACTCCTGCGCTGACACCGTTAGAGTTGCGTTCACGGGTTCGACGTTTGACTCGAGATAAAGGTCAACTCGGCCTGATCGTGGTCGATTACCTGCAATTGATGCAGACCGGGGACAACAGCGAGAATCGCGCGGTCGAGGTCGCAAATATTACCCGTGCGCTGAAAGTCCTTGCTAAGGAATCCATGGTTCCGGTGGTAGTGTTGTCGCAGCTCAATCGTGGCCTTGAGCAGCGCCCCAATAAACGCCCAATCATGTCGGATCTTCGGGAATCGGGCGCCATTGAGCAAGACGCTGATGTCATTGTCTTTATCTATCGCGACGAAGTTTATAACGAAGACAGCTCAGACAAGGGCACGGCGGAGTTGATCGTTGCAAAACAGCGGAACGGCCCAATCGGGACCGTGCGTCTGACCTTCCTTGGCGAGTACACCCGCTTTGAAAACTACGTCGCGGCCTTTGCCGATTCGAGGTATTAATGCAATGGGGGACGGCGGCGGTCATTGACCGCCAGGCGCTGCAGCATAACTGCCGGCGGGTCCGAGAGTTGGCGGGAAGTGTGTCCGTTGCGGCCGTGATTAAGGCTGATGCCTACGGCCATGGCGCAGCAATTGCGGTACAAGCGATGGTCGATTATGTTGACGCATTTGCGGTCGCCACGGTGGCGGAAGGTGTTGCGTTGCGTGAGACAGGCTACCAGGGGTCGATCTGGGTATTGATGGGTTTCGCCGATCCTGATGAGCAACGTCTCTGCCTGGAGCAGCGACTGTACACTGTGATCAACCACCGCAGGCAATTGTGCGAACTTGGCTTTGCGAGCTCGGCCCGGCTCGGGATCATCCCTGAGATTGATACCGGGATGGGCCGGCTAGGTCTAAACCCCCAAGGCGGCGAACTGCAGGAACTCGCGAGTAATGGCCGGGTTGAGGTGATTGCGGTGATGTCGCACCTAGCGGGTGCTGACGAGGGAAATCACGTACAGGTACAGAGGCAGTACCGCGAATTCATCGTGGCGAGCGCCGTTTTCAAGGCGCCACGCAGCCTTGCTAATTCTGCAGCGACCCTGGATTGGCCGCTGACTCATCTGGACTGGGTTCGGCCAGGAATCATGCTTTACGGGGCGGTACCGCACCCGGGGCGGACCGGTGCAGAATTCAACCTACGCCCGGCCATGCAGTTGTTGGGGCGTTTGCAAGGGATACGGCGGATGCGTCGGGGCGATACTGTCGGTTATGGTAGTGAGTGGACCTGTCCCGCGGATATGCCGGTAGGGCTGGTCAGGTGCGGATATGCCGATGGCTACCCCAGAAAAGTTGGCGCTGGGGCGTTCGTGTGGCTGGCTGGAAAAGGCTGCCCGCTTATCGGCCGGATATCAATGGACTCGCTGTGTGTCGACCTACGCGGGGCAGGCCAGGTCGAGTCGGGAGCAGAAGTGGAATTGTGGGGTCCAAATATTCCAGTGGAACAGGTTGCAGCTTGGGCCGGGACGATCCCTCATGACTTGTTGTGCGGAATCGGTCCGCGAGTGCAGCGGCTGGTTATCTAATGGCACGCAGCGGGAGTCGGCTGATCTACGACTGCGAGGCTTGTGGCGCGCAGTTCGGGAAATGGAGTGGCCAGTGTCCCGACTGCAACGGCTGGAACACATTGGCGGAGCGCTCGCCATCGCTCGCTCGGGGCCTACGTTCGGGCCCCGGGGTGTCGCTGCCCCGGCCGGTGACACTCGCTTCAGTTCGGGCTGGACAGGTCGAGCGAACTCGAATCGGCCTGTCTGAACTGGACCGAGTTCTCGGCGGCGGCTTGGTGCCCGGTTCAGTTGTGTTGCTTGGGGGTGAGCCGGGTATCGGTAAGAGTACGCTGGCCTTACAGTGTTCCGCCCTGGTCGCGGTCTCGCAGCGCACGCTCTATGTCTCGGGCGAGGAGTCACTGGAACAGTTGGGGCTGCGGGCCCGGCGGATGGAACTAGAGCATGCCGAAGTGCCGGCAATGGCAGAAAATCGATTGGAATTGGTACTGGCTGCGGCCGATCAGGAGGCGTGTCAATTCCTAGTAGTGGATTCCATCCAGGCTTTGTACAGTGAACGGGTCGAATCTTCACCCGGCAGTATCAGCCAGATTCGCGAATGCGCAGATCAGCTGATCCGTTTCGCCAAAAGATCGGGTACAGCGCTGCTCCTGATCGGGCATGTGACTAAAGAAGGGGTCTTGGCCGGGCCAAAGTTGTTGGAGCACCTGGTCGATACGGTGCTCTATTTCGAAGGTGATAGCGGTAGCCGCTACCGCCTGGTCCGGGCTTTCAAGAACCGGTTTGGTGCAGTTAATGAAGTGGGAGTGTTCGCCATGACTGATCGTGGCTTGAAAGTGGTCAGTAATCCATCGGCGATTTTTCTATCCCGTGGTCGGGTAGACAAGCCGGGAAGCATGGTCATGGTAACCCAGGAAGGCACCCGTCCCCTGCTGGTCGAGGTGCAGGCACTGGTCGACGGCTCATCTTTGGCGAATCCCAGGCGGTTGTGCGTGGGGCTTGATGGGAATCGGCTAGGCATGTTGCTGGCCGTACTGCACCGGCATGGCGGTATCGCACTCGCCGGGCATGACGTTTTCATAAATGTTGCGGGCGGCGTACGGGTCACTGAGACAGCGGCTGACGTAGCCATGGTTGCAGCGGTCGCATCCAGTCATTTTGATCGAGTAATTCCTTCTGATACCGCGTGCTTCGGAGAGCTCGGACTGTCAGGAGAAATCAGGCCGGTACAAAAAGGAGAGGAACGCCTCGCCGAGGCGGCGAAACTGGGGTTTAAGAGAGCTCTGATTCCGCAGGCCAACCGTATTCGAAAGCCGCCGGCTGGCCTCGAGATAGTACCGTTGCGGACGGTCTCTGATTTGCTGGAACAGATCGATACCCCATAACAGTACGGCAATACCCGCCGAGTAACAGGCTCCGGTTATTTCTCCTTCGCAGTTCTGGGGCCAAGTGCAATGCTGTTAGATATCGCGAAGCAGTTGATTAATACCCACCTTTGCCCGTGTTTTTTCATCCACTTGTTTTACGATCACCGCACAGTACAGGCTGTGTGAGCCATCGCTTGCCGGTAGTGACCCTGATACAACCACGGAACCAGCTGGGATGCGACCATAGTTAATTTCTCCAGTCGAACGATTGAATATTCTGGTGCTTTGCCCTAGATAGACGCCCATTGAAACTACCGAGCCTTGCTCAACGATAACACCTTCGACAACTTCGCTGCGTGCACCGATAAAACAGTTGTCCTCGATGATGGTCGGCGCTGCTTGCAAAGGTTCCAGCACGCCACCGATGCCGACCCCGCCGGACAGATGCACGTTTTTACCGATCTGGGCACAGGAGCCTACTGTTGCCCAGGTGTCGACCATGGTGCCACTGTCAACAAAGGCGCCTATATTCACATAACTGGGCATTAAGATAACCCCGGAACCAAGGTAGGCCCCACGGCGCACCATAGCTGGTGGCACAACCCGGACTCCACCAGACTCGAACTGGGCCCGATCATAGCTAGCGAACTTGGCCGGAACCTTGTCGAAATAACGGGTTTCCCCGCCGTCGAGCGTTTCATTTCCACGCAGCGCGAAGAAGAGCAAAACTGCTTTTTTCAGCCACTCGTTCACTACCCAGCCTTGCTTGCTGGGTTCTGCGACCCGCAGGTCACCGCGGTCGAGCAGGGTAATAGTTTGCTCGATGGCATCGGCTACTTGTGGCGGAAAATCACCGCCATAATCGGCTCGGTTGGCAAAGGCGGTCTCTATGACCGATTTCAGGTCGTTCATTATGAATGCCCTATAAATAACTGTTAAACCGTTAACTTGTATTAGACGCTGGTAACGCTTGTACGATTTTTCGGGCAACGCAGGCCCGCTGCGCCGGGTCCCTCACCGGGCGATCATCGCGATCTGTGATGTAGAAAATATCTTCTGCGCGCTCTCCGAAAGTGCCAACCTTGGCGGTGACCAGTCGGATTTTGCTGGAGAGCAGCGCATTGGCGACCTGGTAGAGTAATCCGGGTCGATCCTGGGCGACAACTTCCATTACGGTGCTGCCGCCACTTGGCAGATCGGTGAAGCGCACGGTAGTTGCGATAGGGAAATGCTTAAGTGTACGCGGCAATTTGACCTGGCCGGGGTCGCGGGCAGGTTCGGGGTTGAGGATTTGTGCACGGATTCGGGACAGGCGCTTTTCTTGGGCCGCAGCCCCGTGTGTGTATCCGGGGCCCAGCAGCACTACGAACATGAGCATGAGCAGGTTGGACTGTAGCCGGTGGACCCGGGCGTCGACAATGTTCATATTCAGGCGATCGAAACCGGCAGTAACGTCGGCAAGCAGGCGGTCTGAGTCGGCACTACAAATAAAGACCCGCAGGGTGCCGGATGAGGGATCGGCGCGAGCGTCAACCAAGGGCAGTTCAGCCGCCTTAGCATTTAATAGCGCGGTCGCGTGCCAGGCAATCGATTCGGGGGTATTCCGCACGAAGTAGTCGGAATCGAGCAATTGCCAGAATTTTTGCGCGGCAGCAATCGNCCGAGCATCGGCGTGCATAGCGGCAAGAGCTTCNTGCTTGANATCAGNCATTTTNTCGTCTAGCTGGATCGGGCTGCCCGTGCCCCGGCGCAGCGCTCGAGTGGTCTCGTTNTAAAGGTCCATCAGCAGTTTTCCTTTCCACTCNTTCCAGACTTGTGGGCCGGTNCCACGGATGTCGGCGACGGTCAGAAGGTACAGGTTATCGAGGTGNTCCTGATCNCCNACNTCGTTGGCGAAGCGGTCGATGACTTGTGGGTCGGANATATCTTGNCGCTGTGCAACCCACGACATCAGGAGATGTTTGCGCACCANCCAGGCAACGANNTGNGCATCGTATTCGCTAAGGTCNTGTAGCTTACNGAAGCGGTAGGCATCCAGTTCACCCAAGGCCGAATGATCGCCGCCNCGCCCTTTGGCGACGTCGTGGAAAAGTGCTGCAAGGTAGAGGCGATGTTTCTTGAATAGACTCTGCATCAGNCTNCTACAGAANGGNAATTCANCNGCGTGCTCAGGNACCTCCAGCCGCCGCAGATTGCGCAACACGAACAATAGNTGGGCATCAANGGTGTACACGTGAAAAAGGTCNTGCTGCATCTGGCCGACAACGCGNCCGAACTGTGGAATATAAGCNCCGAGAATCCCGTATGCGTTCATCCGTCGGAGGATGCGNGTCTGGCCGCCGGCAGCTTTTATGATTTCCANAAAAAGGGAGCGACAGCGTATGTCTTGGCGAAACNCNGTATCNATNAGAGGGATACTGGCCTGGATGTGGCGGATAGTGCTGGCACGNATTCCTCGTAGACGGTGATCCTGTTGCAAAAGGGCGAACGCTTCCATTATCGCGAANGGTTGGCGNGNGAAGACGTCGGCGCGGGCCAGTTCGAGAAAGCCATCGACGGCACGGAAACGTCGATTGATACGCAAAGTNCGCCGTTTNCCCGGGTGCAAAATAGCNTCTTCGAAATGTTGCAGCAGTATTTCATTGAGCACCCTTAGTTCTTTAACCGTACGGTAAAATCGCTTCATCAGTTTTTCTACCGCCAGTTCGGCTGAGTCCTGATAGTGCAACTGCCTGGCAATCTCATGCTGAAAATCAAACAGTAAGCGATCCTCAGACCTGCCGGAAAGGAAGTGCAGCGCGTTGCGTAGTCGCCACAGCAAGTTGCGGCCGCGAACTAGAGTTCGAACCTCTTCTTCAGTCAGGAATCCGTGTTCGCTGAGATCATGTAAGTTAGAGGTGCCGAAATAGCGTTGGGCTACCCACTGAATGGTCTGAATGTCACGTAGACCACCTGGCCCCTCCTTGAGATGGGGTTCAAGATTATAGGCGGTGTCGTTGTAACGGGCGTGGCGGGCAATCTGTTCACTGACTTTGGCCTGAAAAAACTTCCGGGCTGGCCACATTTTTCCCGGCCTGATTCGCTCGTACATGCGCTCAAGTAAGTATTCCTCACCAAGAATTAGGCGTGACTCCATCAGGTTTGTAANTACNGTGATGTCTCGCGCTGCCTGNTCGGAGCAATCTCGTAAGGTGCGAACGCTGTGGCCGACCTCAAGGCCGATATCCCAGAGNAGGCGAATAAAGGCTTCTATCAGCCTGGTTTGTGCTGTCTCTGGCTTGCGCTCAAAAAGGATTAGTAGGTCAATATCTGAGCCTGGATGTAGTTCACCGCGGCCGTAGCCACCGGTCGCAATCAAGGCTGCAGGACTAGTAGCGTTAGATCCTGTTTGNGCATAGNNCCAGACAGACNTGAGCAGTTGGTCTATCAGCCAAGCATNAGTAAAAACGATGTCCTGAGCCGAGGCACCGTTGAGGTGGTAGTTTTCTAGAGCGTTACGACCAGAGTCCAGGCATTGTCGAAAACGAGTCAGAGCGTCCGCTGGAGTGAGCTCAACACCGGCAATACCTGCTGGATTGAAGATTTTTCCACGAGCTATGCGCACTATTGNTCTCTCATGAGCGACTGTTGGTGAGGATCTCACAACCCTCGTCGGTGACAGCTATTGTGTGTTCCCACTGCGCGCTTAAGGAATGATCTTTAGTGACGACCGTCCAGCCATCGGATAACAGGCGCGTTTCGGGGCGGCCCGCATTGATCATGGGCTCGATAGTAAAGGTCATACCGGGCACCAGTTCCATGCCGGTTCCGGCGGTGCCATAGTGCAGGATTTGCGGTTCCTCGTGAAACCCTCGCCCGATTCCATGGCCACAATATTCTCGAACTACGGAAAAACCCTGTGCCTCGGCATGCTCCTGTATGGCTGCGCCGATATCACCGAGGCAAGCGCCNGNTCGTACTTGGGCGATACCGCGTTCAAGACACTCCCTGGAGGTAATAATGAGACGGTTTGCGAGGATTGATGGCTGGCCGATCGCGAACATCCGGCTTGCATCACCATGAAAGCCATCCTTGATTACGGTGATATCAATATTGATGATGTCGCCGTTTTTTAGCCTTTTGCCACTTGGGATTCCNTGGCAGATGACATGATTGACACTGGTACAGATGGACTTGGGAAATTCGCGGTAGTTGAGCGGTGCGGGTATGGCATTAAGCTCGTCGACAATATACGTATGACAGGATCGGTCGAGTTCGGCCGTGGTGATGCCGGCCCTTACCTGGGGCGCGATCATATCCAAAACCTGACGGGCTAGTTGTCCAGCGACGTGCATCAGTTCCAGCTCGGCGGTGGATTTGACAGTGACGGGCATGGGAACAGGTGAGGTAGGACAGGCGGNAATGCTACACGATATAGCCGGGTGGCTGCGGCGAGGTCATGGGCCGCGGGCAGACTGGCAGCAAGGCGGTAGAACCGCTAAANTACGCGCCCCCAAATCCAGGTGTGGCANCGACACAGAGCGTCCGGGTGCCTGTGCTCCGATGGTCGGGGCCGGTCGGCGCTGGTGGCCACACCCAAACCTAACCCGAAGGGAGAAATAAATGACTGACGTCTCAATGCGCCAGATGCTTGAAGCTGGCGTGCATTTCGGTCACCAGACTCGGTTCTGGTCTCCGAAGATGAGCCCGTATATCTTTGGTAGCCGAAACAAAATTCACATTATTAATCTAGAAAAATCGTTACCCATGTTTAGGGAAGCGCTGAACTATCTGGGTAGCGTGACGGCGTCCCGGGGAAGTGTAATGTTTGTTGGCACTAAGCGCCAGGCGAGCAAAGCAGTTCGAGAAGAAGCTCTGCGCTGCAACAGCCCGTACGTCGATCATCGTTGGTTGGGGGGTATGCTAACCAACTACAAGACCGTCAAGAACTCTATTTCGCGACTGATCGAGTTGGATGAAATGACGCAAAGCGGAGTAGTAGCTGGCCTAACCAAGAAAGAGGCGTTGATGCTGGAGCGTGAACGTCTCAAGTTAGACCGAAGCCTGTCCGGCATCCGTAACATGAAGGGGCTGCCTGATGCACTGTTTGTGATCGATATAAACCACGAGAAGATTGCGGTTTCGGAGGCGCACAAACTCGACATTCCGGTAGTCGGCATATGCGATTCAAACAGTTCCCCGGAGGGCATCGACTACCCGATACCAGGCAACGATGATGCCATTCGTGCAATCCGCTTATACCTTAAAGCGGCAGCGGATGCTATTTTGGAAGCCCGGGCCACGAGTGTGCCGGTGATAGAGGGCGATGCCGATGAATATGTCGAAGTAACAGGCGAAGCGGCGGAGCCGTCGACGAGTCCAGTGCCTGTGCCAACACCAGTGCTCGAAGAGGTGCTGGCCAGCCAGCCAGAGGCAGAGCCAGTCCAACCAGTCGCAGTAGCGGCGGCCGATGAGGCGTCGGTCATCGGGTCAGAGGCAGAGTCGGTGGAGCCGGCTGCGATATTGACAGCGGATACAAAAACGCCCGCCGCATCCTGAGCTCGGGAGACGGGCCAGTACAACCGAGGAATATTTCGATGGCAATAACGGCATCACTGGTAAAGGAATTACGCGAGTGTACCGGCGCCGGGATGATGGACTGCAAGAGGGCGCTGCTTGATACCGGCGGCGACATGGATAGTGCAGTTGAGTTGCTGCGCAAGAAGGGCGCCGCAAGCGCTGAGAGAAAGGCGGGGCGAATCGCTGCCGAAGGCATCATCGGACAGATTGTTGCCGCTAATGAAAGCAAAGGCGTTATTGTAGAGGTTAATTGTGAGACAGATTTTGTCGCCAAGGATGAATCGTTTAGAAAATTTGTCGATGACATCGCCGCCTGTGTGCTGGAAAATTCACCAACCGATGTAGACGCCTTATCAGCGATGGCACTTGCAGATGGCACCGTCGTCGAGCAGGCCCGCCTGGCACTCATCGGCAAGATTGGGGAAAACGTGACCGTGCGTCGATTTGCCCTGATCGAAGCGGCTGAGGGGCAGGTCAGTGGTTACGTCCACGGCAATCGAATCGGCGTGCTTACCGTGGTGACCGGTGCTGTGGAAGGGCCATTAGGGCGGGATATTGCAATGCATGTGGCCGCTAGCCGGCCAATGTGTGTTGATGAAACACAAATACCGGTTGAGGTGCTGACAAAGGAGCGGGAGATCTTTGCAGCCCAGGCCGCAAACAGTGGCAAGCCGGACAACATCGTTGAAATAATAATCGAAGGACGAATGCAAAAGTTCGTAAAAGATAATACCTTGTTAGGGCAGCCCTTCGTCAAGGACCCCGATATCACGGTAGCCGAACTGCTCGGGCGTCATTCGGCTGCGGTCAAATTTATGGCTCGCTTCGAGGTTGGCGAGGGACTGGAAAAAAGAACGGACAATTTTGTCGCAGAGGTTATGGCTCAGGCCCAAACCGGCTGAGGCATGGCCAATCAAGGGCAGGGGCGTGGACCCCGATTTCTGATCAAGCTGAGCGGTGAGTCGCTCGGCGGCAGGGCGGGGGTCGGGATAGACCCGGGTGCGTTCGCCTTCATAGGGCAAGAACTGACCCTGGCTATGGCCGGCGGTTCCGAATTGGCCGTGGTAGTCGGAGGTGGCAACTTTTTTCGCGGCAACCGTTCGACCGAGTGGGACATCGATCGTGTGGCCGCAGATCAGGTCGGGATGTTGGCCACCGTTATGAACGGCATTTTGCTCCGTGACTGGCTCAGTCGTAATCAGAATGCCGCGACGGCCCTGTTTTCAGCTATTCCCGTTAACTCTGTTGTGACCACTTACCGGGCTACGGAAGCGCGTGCCAAACTGGCGCAAGGCTGTCTTGTAATCCTTGCCGGTGGTACCGGTAACCCGTATTTCACCACCGATACTACCGCCTGCCTGCGCGCATTGGAACTCAACTGTGCGGGGGTCATTAAAGCGACCCGGGTCGACGGCGTTTTCGACGCTGACCCCGAGCAGCAGGCCGATGCGGTACGTTATCAACACCTCGACTTCGACACTGCGATCAGCCGTAGAATCGGTGTGATGGATACAGCAGCATTTGCTCTGTGTCGGGATAACCAGTTGCCGGTGCGGGTACTGGATATCACGGTGCCGGGTAATCTGGCCCGTGCTGTCGAGGGCAAGGTTGTAGGCACGCTGATCAGTTGAATAAATGGAGTTCAGGCGATGATCAAGGAAATTCTGGATGACGCGGAAAAACGGATGAGCAAGAGCGTTGCGGCGGTTAAATCTGAGTTCACGCGCATTAGAACCGGCCGAGCAAGCCCGGCACTGCTGGATCACATCATGGTGGACTATTACGGTAGTTCGGTACCGATTGCGCAAGCGGCGACGGTTGGTGTTGCCGACGCCCGCACCCTCACCATCCAGGCGTGGGAGAAGAACATGGTGCCGGTTATCGAAAAGGCAATACTTGGTTCCGATCTAGGCTTGAACCCCGTTACAGCGGGAGAGGTAATGCGTATTCCGCTACCGCCGTTGACCGAGGAGCGACGGGCCGAGATGGCAAAAGTCGTCAGGCATGAGGGCGAAAACGGAAAGGTGGCTGTGCGCAACATCCGCCGGGATGCGATCAATCACGTCAGGGAGTTGGTCAAATCTAAGGAAGTTGGGGAGGATGAAGAAAAGCGCGGTGAATCGGAGATTCAGGTGTTGACCGACCGGCACGTCGGGCAGATCGACTCGCTGGTAAAAGATAAAGAAGCAGAGGTCATGGAGGTTTGAATACGGCCCGCGACCGCAGAATGGCAGTTTTAGCCCATTCATAGGATCACTGCGACGCCAGCCGATTGCCATGCGCACACCCAGGGTTATCCCAGAGCACCTCGCTATTATTATGGACGGCAACGGCCGTTGGGCACAGGCCAGGGGCCGACCTCGTGTAGCCGGTCATCGACGGGGGGTTGAGGTCGTGCGCCGTGTAGTTGGGTTGTGCGGTAAACATGAGATACCTTTTCTCACCCTGTTTGCGTTCAGCAGCGAAAACTGGAACCGGCCAGTAGAAGAGGTGGGGCTTCTCACGCGACTGCTGGTGACATCACTGGACAATGAGGTGCAGCGCCTACATGACAACGGTGTTCGTCTAAAGGTAATCGGCGATTTGGCGCCATTCGGACCAAAGGTCGAACAGATGGTGGCAAGAGCTGAAGAGGCGACCCAGGTAAATACTGCGCTAAATCTGACCATTGCCCTAAATTACGGTGGCCGCTGGGACGTGCTACAGGCGGTACAACGTATCGGTATCGCAACGGCGTCCGGAGAGCTCGACTGTGCCGATGTTGACGAGGAGTTATTCTCTTCCTACCTCAGTACTGCCAATCAGCCTGACCCGGACCTGTTCATTCGAACAGGGGGGGAGCTCCGAATCAGTAATTTCCTGCTATGGCAGCTGGCTTATACGGAGTTATTTTTTACCGATGCTCTGTGGCCAGATTTCGATGAAAAAATATTTCTCGCAGCGCTCGAAGCCTATCGTGTTCGCCAACGGCGCTTTGGACAGACGCGGGAACAGGTGCTTTTGAGTAGTTAACAGCACAGCATGCTAAGAGAAAGAGTCATCACCGGGGTAATTCTTGCAGGCGGTGGAATGTTTTTTATTCTGGCGCTACCGACGACCGCAATAGCCGTAGCCATCGCATTAATCTGCATCATAGCCGGCTGGGAATGGTTGGGCCTCGCAGGTACTGATCGGGCACGAATACGTCTCACTTACGGATGCGCGCTGGTCGGGTTTACCGGGCTTACGTGTCTGTTATTCATACGCTATCCAGCGCTGCTTTTGTTGCCAGCGCTGGTGTGGAGCGTGCTGAGTGCTTGGGTAATAGTTACCCGAGTACGCTCGGTTACGCCGCGCACCCAGGCTGGGCCCATGCTTGGTGCGGTAGTCATCGTGCCCGCGCTTGCTATGGTACCGTTGCTGCACGGCAGCGGGCGACAAGGGCCCACATTGCTACTAGTACTATGCCTCATTGTTTGGGCGGGAGATATTGGTGCCTACTTTGTTGGGAAAACATGGGGTCGGATTGCACTGGCGCCTACTATTAGTCCCGGAAAAACAGTTGAGGGCACACTGGGTGGAGTGCTGGCTGGCACCGCGGTTGGGAGCATCGCATGGTTACTGCTGGTCGAGGTGGATCTGGGACTCGTGGCTTTGGCGGCGACGGTTGCGCTGGTGGCTACGGTATCGGTCGTCGGTGATTTGGTTGAGAGCATGGTTAAGCGGGCCGGGGGGCGCAAGGACAGCGGGCATATCCTGCCCGGGCATGGCGGTGTCCTGGATCGGATTGACAGTTTTTTGAGCGCTTTGCCGATATATGCACTCGCGGTAACACTGTGGGCGCCTGATACTCTGACACTGCTGGAGCGTTGAGAGAGGATGGTTCAGCGGATAGCACTGCTTGGAGCGACCGGCTCGATAGGCGCCAGCGCGCTGGAGGTGATTGCGCGACACCCTGATCGCTTCAAGGTTGCAGCCCTTACGGCACATCAGCAGGACGAACGCTTACACGACCTGATTCGACATTATCAGCCGGCGTACGCCGTAATCGGGACAGAGCGCAGTGGCAGACTGAGAGCGGCGCTTGCCGGACAGGGGTTGCCAACTCGGCTGTTGGAGGGTCCGCAGGCGCTAGAGGAGATAGTGCGCAGCGATGACATTGATGTGGTTATCACGGGCATAGTCGGTGCCGTAGGGCTCGGCCCAACCTTGGCTGCTGTTTCAGCAGGGAAACGAGTGCTGATCGCAAACAAAGAGCCGCTGGTGATGCTGGGATCGTTGTTGATGGCGACGGCGCAGACGGCCGGCGCAACAGTCCTTTCTATAGACAGCGAGCACAATGCGGTGTTTCAGTGCCTGCCTGAGAGCACCCAGCAGAGAATCACCGGAGCCGAGGTGACAGATAGTACACTGGCGGCAGCCGATGTTATGGGAGTGACACTGACTGCGTCGGGTGGACCGTTTCTGCATATGCCGGCAGAAGAACTTGCTTGTGTGACCCCGGCCCAGGCGGCGGCGCATCCTAACTGGCAGATGGGTCAAAAAATTTCGGTCGACTCAGCTAGCCTCATGAACAAAGGCTTGGAATTGATTGAGGCCTGTGTTCTTTTCGGTTTGCCCTCATGCCAAGTCAACGTACTCATTCACCCCCAAAGTATCGTGCACTCGCTGGTTGAATTCAGCGATGGTTCAGTCCTTGCCCAGATGGCGAATCCAGACATGCGCATTCCCATCGCCAACGCGCTGGCATACCCGGAACGAATTGCTTCAGGCGCGCCTGCGTTACAGCTGCAGGCAGTTGGCGCGCTCGAATTTGAGGAACCAGATCCGGTGCGTTTTCCCTGTCTACGACTAGCAAAAGATGCGGCTCGCGCGGGGGGTACGGCACCAGCTATTTTGAACGCCGCCAACGAGATAGCAGTAGCCGCGTTCAGTGCCCGGCAACTGTTATTCCCGGGCATCGCTGAATTGGTGGAGCGCGTACTTCAACGATTGCCGGTGGAATCTGTGATCAGCCTTGATTAGGTGGTGGCGGTCGACCAAATGGCCCGTAATCTCGCCAAGGAGCTTATTAGCAGCGTTGGTGGAAGCGACCAGACGGTTGGTACCGGGAAATACTGATGTCAGGATTCGCCAACAATCTACTGTTTTTTCTCGTGGCTATCGCAGTACTGATCACGTTCCATGAGTTGGGACACTTCGCAATGGCTCGCTGGGCTGGAATCAAGGTTCTGAAGTTCTCGGTTGGATTTGGGCGGCCTATCTATCGACGGGTTTCGGCAACGACGGGTACCGAGTACGCGATCGGCATCCTCCCCTTGGGCGGGTATGTGCGCATGCTGGATGAACGCGAAGGAGAGGTCGAGGGCGAGGAGCTTGTTTTTGCCTTTAACCGTCAGAGCCTGCTCAAGCGGACCGCGGTGGTCAGTGCCGGGCCATTGGCTAATTTTTTGCTGGCATTTCTGCTCTACTGGGGCGCATTGGTGGCGGGCAGTGCTGATCTGGCGCCGGTGGTGGGCGAGGTTGCAGCAGAGAGCGTCGCAGCGCGGGCAGGATTCGCAACGGGAGACCGCCTGCTGGCCGTGGATGGGCGGAGCATCCAGGGCTGGGCAGAGCACCGACTGTACCTGCTCGATCGAGCCCTGCGCCGCAAGGACCTGACATTCCAGGTGATGGGTCTGGATCAGCGGGATAGAAAAATCGCAATTTCCGGCAGTGTTTTCTCCGGCATGGCCTTCAACCCAAGAGTACTGGAACAGCAATTGGGGCTGTTGCCTGAGTTCCCGGTACTGCCTCCGATTGTAGGGGCAGTGATCATAGACTCACCTGCAGCCCGTGCAGGGCTGCAGGCAGGCGACACTATCACCGCCGTAGCCGGGGTACAGACGCCGGATTGGGGCAGCCTGGTACAACGTGTGGCCGGTAACGCCGGCCGGGTGCTCGAGCTATCCGTTATTCGTGAGGGAGTCGTGACAACCCTGTCGGTGGTGCCAGAAGAAGTGATCGTCGAGGGCAGGAAAATTGGGCGTATTGGTATCCAGAGCGCCCCCGGGGTTGATCCGCCGGCGCAACTGGTTCGCGTTCGGTATTCTATTGGGAAAGGGGCCTGGCGCGGGGCGGAGACGACCTGGCTGATGTCTTCGCTGACCATACGGATGGTGGTACGCATGCTTTCGGGCGAGGCCTCGAGTGAGAATCTCAGTGGCCCGGTGGCTATTGCCCGCTATGCCGGCGAATCGGCAAAACTTGGCGTGGTCCAATTTGTGCTGTTTCTGGCGGTCCTTAGTGTCAGCCTGGGCGTGTTGAATCTTCTGCCCATTCCGGTACTTGATGGTGGCCATTTGCTATATTTTGTGATCGAGGCAATCAAGGGCAGCCCAGTATCGGAAACAGTAATGCAGTGGGGGCAGCAGGTTGGCCTCGGTATAATTGCTGTCCTGATGGGCCTGGCAATCTATAATGACATCTTGTCGTTGCTTTTTTGAGCGCGGATAGAACGATGAAAAAAAACTGCCCTGCAAGAGACCTGCTCGCGGCCCTGCTTGTCGTGATGGCGCTGGCGGGTTCGTCGGTAACTCACGCATTGGAGTCGTTCACGGTTGAGGATATACGGGTGGAAGGGGTGCAAAAGATCGACCCGGGCACCGTATTCAACTATCTGCCTGTCAAAGTCGGCGATNTAATTGACGATGGCATTGCTCGGGAAGCCATCAAGGCGCTTTACGCAACCGGCTTCTTTCAGGATATCGAATTGCGGCAGGACGGCGGCGTGCTGATCGTGGTAGTCGTTGAACGACCGTCTATTGCCAGAGTCGAATATTCTGGCAACAAAGATATTCGTGACAAGGCCATTGACGACGCGCTTGCCCAGACCGGTGTCACCGAGGGGCGCATATTCAGCGAGCGACAGCTCGAGCAACTGACTCAGGTGATCCAGGAACGCTATTTTTCGAGGGGCCGATACTCAGCCGAGGTTGAAGCAGTGGCCACTCCATTGGACCTGAACCGGGTCGCAGTGACACTGGAGATAGACGAGGGGCGAGTTGCGCGCATCAAGAAGATCAACATCATCGGCAACGAAAGCTTCTCCGAGAGNGACCTCATCGACGCGATGNTGCTCAGCGAGGAGAGTTGGCACAGCTTCATTACCCAAAGTGGGCAGTATTCCAGTGAAAAATTGCAGGCGGATGTTGAAATACTGCGTAGTTATTACCTCGACCGGGGCTTCATGAAGTTCGAAGTATTGTCCACGGATGTTTCAATTAGCCAAAACAAGCAGGACATCTTTCTTGCCGTCTCCATTTCGGAGGGCGATCGGTATACGGTTGGCGGAATCACCGTTGAGGCGGCAGCTGGTTTTTCGCCAGCAGAGTTGCTGGCCCTGGTCGAGATGCCACGTGGCGAGGCATTTTCACAGCGCGCACTGGTGGCAGCGCGCCTGGCCATAGAGGATCGCCTCGCCGAAAATGGGTATGCATTTGCCAACGTTAATGCGATTCCTGACCTCGACAAAGAACTTAAAGAGGTCAGTTTTCTGTTGGCTGTCGACCCGGGGCCGCTAGTTTACGTTCGGCAGATTAATATCCAGGGCAACGAGATTACACGGGACGAGGTCATTCGGCGTGAGATTCGTCAGTTGGAGGCTTCTGTGTATTCGGCAGCTGATATCCGCCGGTCCAGACAGCGGATACAACGGCTGGGTTTCTTCGACGAAGTTGCTATAGATACTGCGATCGTACCCGGGGCTGTGGATCAGGTTGATCTCAACATTGCGGTTACCGAGAGGTCGACTGGCAACTTTATGTTCGGCATTGGTTACTCGGATGCAGACGGCGCGTTGTTTCAAACGGAGATAGTCCGGGAGAATCTCTTTGGTACCGGGCGTGGGCTGAAATTTAAGTTCGATTATTCCAAGGTAGAGCAGGTTTTCGACATCGAATACCGGAACCCATATCAGACACCCGAAGGCATAAGCCAGGCGTTGTTCTTACGGAGAGACGCAATCGATACAGAACAGTCAGCTAACGCGGACTACACTTCAGACACCTTGGGCGCCGGGATCCGTTACCGAATTCCGATTTCCGAATACAATGCACTTAACTTGAGTGCGGCCTTTGAGCAAATAGCGCTTTCGGAAACGGAGTCAACGCCCGCCGAATATATTTCCTTTATTGATCGGTTTCCCGACAATACTAACGTCAATTTGACTCTTGGTGTGTCGAAGGATACGCGCGACAGCATTTTCTTCCCCGCTGAGGGCTACTTGCGGCGTATTTCTGTGGAAGCGGCGGTGCCGGGCAGTGATCTCGAATATTTCAAGATGTCTTTGCGGGGCAGTTGGCATCGCGAACTACTAGAGAGCGTAGTGCTTGGGCTGCGGGGTGACCTGGGCTACGGCGCAGGTTATCGGGACCAACAGGAACTGCCATTTTTCAAGAATTATTTTGCTGGCGGTGCGAACAGCGTGCGCGGGCACGATGCGCGTTCGCTTGGGCCGCGCAGCAGCAATTCGAATAACGATGCACTTGGGGGTAATAAGCGGCTGGTGGGTAACGCGGAAGTGCTTGTGCCGGTGCCTGGCATGGTGGATTCTCCGGACAAGCGGTTGAGCCTATTTTTTGACGGCGGTCAGGTATTTGGCAACGACCAAAGTTTCGATATCAGTGATTTGCGCTTCAGTGCAGGTGTTGGTTTTCACTGGTTCTCACCGGTAGGTCCGATCTCGCTGACCTATGCGCTGCCGTTGAACGACGAGCCGGGCGATGACGTGGAAAAATTCCAATTTACCCTTGGTGCGGTATTTCGATAAGCCGGGGAGGAGATAGATGGCGGCAAGCAAAATAGGTATTTCACTGATCTTAATTTTGGCGGTAACTCTGGGATGGCCAGTCAGTGCGGCTGAAGCCACCAAGATTGGAATTGTTAACCCGGGACAGCTGCTTGAGCGAGCACCCCAGAACATTGCGTCGCTGAAACTACTGGAGGAAGAGTTCCGCCCCCGACACCAGGCGTTGGTAGGGCTGCGGGATCGGATCATACAATTGGACGCCGACCTTGAAAAAAACGTGCTGGTACTACAGGTCACTGAGGCGGAAGCCCGCAGGCGTGAAATTGAAACCCTGAAAAGAAGACTCAAACGCGAACAAACAGAGTATCGCGAAGACTACAATTTGCGCCGCAACGAGGAATTGGCCAAGTTGCAAACTCTGGTGCGTGAGACTATTTTTCAGATTGCGAAAGAGGAGGGTTTCGATTTGATCTTGGAGCAGGCGGTATACGTTAGTGACCGCATCAATCTGACCCAAAAAGTACTAGATCGCCTTACCTCGAACTAGTCGTACACTAGACGGTGCCAAGAAATGGTTGTCGGGCCGATAGGTCCGACGCGTTTATAGGGAATGCAACCCCGAGAGCCTATGATTCAGGAACTCGATATTTGTCAGATTCGCGACATCCTGCCACACCGGTATCCATTCCTTTTGATTGACCGTGTAATCAATGTGGTTCCAGGGAAGCAATTGACGGCGATAAAGAATGTAACGGTCAACGAACCGTTTTTCGATGGCCACTTTCCTCACCGCCCGATTTTCCCTGGGGTGCTGATGCTGGAATGCATTGCCCAGGCCTCGGCGCTGCTTGCCAGCCTGGCTCTTGACGCTCGCGCCAGCCAGAAGAACCTTTATCTGTTCGCAGGCGTTGACAAGGCTCGTTTCAAGCGCCCTGTGGAGCCGGGAGATCAGATGGTCATAGAAGTATCCTTGGCGGCGCACAAGAAGGGCCTATGGCGCTGTTCTGGCCGTATTGAGGTCGATGGCCAACTCACCTGTAGCTCTGATGTGCTGTTTACCCACAGGGCGATCGAATGATAGATGAGCGCGCGTGCGTTCATCCTGATGCGCGCATCGGTTCTGGGGTCAGTATCGGACCATTTTCCCTGATCGAGGCGGATGTGTCTATTGGCGCGGGTTGCACTATCGGGCCGCACGTAGTGGTTCGCAGCGGTACCCGCCTGGGTGAGGAAAACCAGATTTACCAATTCTGCTCCATCGGAGAGGATCCACAGTTTGCGGGCTACGATCACGAACCGACAACGCTCAGCGTTGGCAACCGAAACATCATTCGGGAATACGTTACCCTCAANCGNGGGTCACCGGCCGGCACGGGCCGCACGATCATTGGCNATGATAATNTTCTGATGGCATATGTCCACATTGCCCATGACAGTTTGCTGGGCAATCACACCATTTTTGCAAACGGTGCTAGTCTTGCTGGTCACGTCGAAGTTGGAGATTTCGCGATCTTAGGCGGATTCACTCTGGTGCACCAGTTCTGTCGCCTAGGCGCACACTGTCTGACGGGTATCGGTACGGTTTGTCTGAAGGATGTACCCCCGTTTGTCATGGCAAATGGCAGCACCGCTGAGCTATATGGCATCAATACGCGCGGCCTGCGGCGACGTGAGTTCAGTGAATTCACCATTAGCAGCCTTAAGCGGGCGTACAAACTGCTGTTTAGGTCAGGTAAGGAACTGAACGCTGCTCTCGATGAGCTTGAGCCACATGCCATAGATTGCAAGGAAATCCAGCAACTTGTGGATTTCACCCGTTCCAGCCACCGTGGCCTCATACGCTGAGGCAGTTGGCAGGGGTCAAGTGCTTCGGGTTGGTATTGTCGCGGGAGAAACGTCCGGGGATCGCCTCGGTGGCGGAGTGGTTGCTGCCTTGCGCCAGCGTTGCCCCGAAATTTCGGTGCGCGGCGTTGGTGGGGAAGCGCTTGCGGCTCAGGGTTTGCAGTCTATTTGCAATATGCACGATATCTCCATCATGGGCACGGATGGTTTGTTGGGAAAGCTGCGTCGGGCGCTCGCCGTGCGTCAGCAACTGTACCGTGAGTTCGTGGCTGACCCGCCGGATGTTTTTCTCGGAATAGACGTGCCAGATTTCAACCTTGGTCTAGAGCGACGATTGCGCCGCACAGCCATACCGATCGTCCACTTGGTTAGCCCGACGGTGTGGGCGTGGCGGGCATACCGGCTGCGCAAAATTCGCCATGCTGTAGATCGAATGCTGGTGCTTTTCCCGTTTGAAGAGACTTGGTACCGGGAGCGCGGTGTCGCCGCTACCTTTGTTGGGCATCCGGCGGCCGACGAGACCGCNNCTATAGACCGGGACCAGGCGCGCGCCGAGTTAGCCATCCCGCCGGGACTAAAGATCGTTGCACTGCTGCCGGGCAGTCGAGAGTCGGAGGTCAATCGCCTAGCACCGGTATTTCTNGACAGCGCACGCCTATTGTTACAACGGCATCCACAGCTTCGCTTCATCGTTCCATTTGCCAACCAAGAGGCGAAAAATGAGTTCTTCCGAGTGCTTGGGCATGCTGGGGTGCCTGCTGCGGTTCAATGNATCGACGGTGATGCCCGCACAGTGCTGGCGGCCAGTGACGTTGCGTTACTGGCATCAGGAACGGCAGCACTTGAGGCAGCCCTTCTGCAGTGTCCCATGGTCGTAGCTTACCGAATTTCGGCAGTGTCCTTTCGTCTTGCCAAACTGCTGGCGAGGACCCGTTATGTTTCAATGCCCAATCACCTAGTCGACAGGCCTGTGGTTCCGGAGTATCTTCAACACGAGGCCACAGCGTCGAATCTGAGTCGTGAACTGTCAGAATTCTTGGACGATGATGGACGCCGCTGCCAGGTTCGTAAGGCGCTTGGCGGCATCGCAAACATGCTCCGCAAGAATGCGAATGCGGCTGTGGCCGAACAATTGCTGCAGGTGGCTAGGCACTACCGGTGATGCGTCCCACGGCACTGACGGGCGTAGACGAGGCCGGCCGTGGCCCACTCGCGGGCCCGGTAGTTGCTGCCGCCGTCATATTGCCGGTCACCGGTACCCTCGCAGGGCTTAACGACTCGAAAAGGTTGAGCGCAGAGCAGAGAGAAAGCCTGGCGCTGCGCATTCGTGACTGGGCCAGTTGCTGGTCGGTGGGTGCCGCCACCAGCTCCGAAATCGACCGCTATAACATCCACCATGCTACGCTGCTAGCGATGCGCCGAGCGGTGTTGGGACTGCGGCGATTGCCGGCTTACGTCGTCGTAGACGGGCGGTTTTTCCCACCGATCCCAAGTTCCGGGGAGGCGATGGTAAAGGCGGATCAGAAGGTACCGGCAGTTTCTGCGGCCTCTATTATCGCCAAGACGGTTCGTGATCATTACATGACCAGCCTCGACCAGCGCTACCCAGGCTACAATTTTGCCGCGCACAAGGGGTATCCTACTGCCCACCATGTAGAAACCTTGCAGGTATTGGGCCCATGCCCGGAGCACCGCCAAAGTTTTGGGCCAGTGAAGGCATTGTCGCATCGTTCAATACACCGAACCAGGGCAGGAGATGCTGTTGAGCGTTAATACCGGAACTTTCGTGCACTTGAACGTGCACACGGAATATTCGCTGATTGACGGCGTCGTCCGGGTCAAGGATCTTGCCGAGCAAGCCCGGATTAATCATATGCCGGCAGTAGCAATGACCGATGTTTCCAACATGTACGCAACAATTAAGTTCTACCGGGCTTGCCTAACACTTGGCGTGAAACCGATCTTAGGGCTGGAAGTCGCTGTGCGGCAGAAAGGGGGGAACGGGCCAAGTGGGCAACTAATTCTCCTGTGTCGCAACAATCAGGGTTACCGATTTCTGAGTGAGAGCCTAACCAATGCCTATACTGGCGAGCGGGCGTCACAGGGAATCGTTTTCGACTGTTCGGAACTTAGACGCGGAGGTAGTGACCTCATCGCTATTTCCGGGGGTTTGGAGAGCGACGTCGCCAAATTGCTAAAAACCGGACGGCAACAGGAGGCCGAGGCACTGGTTGCCGAATATCAGAGGGTCTTTCCAAAAGGCTATTACCTGGAGGTTTCCCGGACCGGACGGTCGGGTGAGGAGGAAAACACTGCTGAGGTACTGCGTCTCGCGGCACAAACCCATACCCCGGTGGTTGTTACCAATTCGACTAGGTTTCTTCACCGGGAGGACTTTGAGGCCCACGAGATCCGGACCTGTATCAACGAGGGCAGGGTACTTGATGATCCCCGCCGGCCACGGCGGTTTACCGAGCAGCAATACTTACGTACACCTAGGGAAATGCGCGACCTATTTCGCGACCTGCCCGGGGCGATCCAAAACTCCGTAGAGATTGCCAAACGCTGCAACGTGTTTCTCGATTTTGACTCGACCCACATGCCCGAGTTTCAGTTAGCGCCAGAGGTCGCTGCGGAGACGTTTCTCGACCGTGAGTCAGCAGCCGGCCTTAAACGGTTACTCGTTTCGGGTGCAATCGAATTGGCAGCGGTGGATAGGTACCAGGAACGGCTTGCCCGGGAAATCAAAACCATCGCGGGGATGGGTTTTTCAGATTATTTTCTCATCGTTGCTGATTTTGTGCGTTGGGCGCAGGAAAATGGGATACCGGTTGGCCCTGGCCGAGGTTCCGGCGCCGGTTCTTTGGTTGCTTACGCACTTGGAATAACCCAACTGGATCCAATTAAATACGGGCTGCTTTTTGAGAGGTTTCTTAACCCAGAGCGCGTTTCTTTGCCGGATTTCGATATCGATTTCTGCATGATCGGCCGCGATCGAGTGATTGAGTATGTTGCCGAGAAGTATGGGCGGGAAAAAGTAGCTCAGATCATCACCTACAACACTCTGGCCGCCCGGGCCGTGGTGCGGGATGTTGGGCGGGTAATGGGCCAGCCCTACGGGTTCTGTGACACACTCGCAAAATTGATACCGTTCGAAGTCGGTATGACGTTGGAAAAAGCATTGGTGCAGGATGACGAACTGTGCCGGCGTTACCGCGAAGAGGCCGATGTAACACAACTGATTGACAACGCCAGCCGGCTTGAGGGGATGCCTCGCAACGCTGGCAAGCACGCCGGCGGGCTCGTTATCGCGCCGTCAGCGATTTCTGATTTCTCCCCGTTGTACTGGGAGCCAGGGATGGGGCAGGCGGTCACACAGTTTGATAAAGATGACCTTGAGGCTATCGGGCTGGTTAAGTTTGACTTCCTCGGCTTGCGCACATTGACAGTCATCGATTGGGCACTGGCGGCGGTTAATGAGTATCGCCGCCAACAAGGCGAAGAGCCGGTGCAATTGGGTCAATTGGCGCTGGATGATGCCAAGGTATATCGGTTAATTTGCACGGGTCATACCACGGCCTTGTTTCAGCTCGAATCCCGCGGCATGCAAGAACTGATTAAGCGGCTCCAGCCAGATCGATTCGAGGAGTTGATAGCCCTGGTGGCGTTATTTCGTCCTGGCCCCCTGCAGTCTGGCATGGTTGATGACTTTATCAACCGCAAACATGGCCGGGAGTCGATCCAGTATCTCCACCCGTCGCTGGAGAAAGTGCTCGAGCCCACCCATGGTGTGATCCTCTACCAGGAGCAAGTCATGGAAATCGCCCAGTTGTTATCTGGTTATACCCTGGGTGCCGCTGACCTTTTGCGCCGAGCTATGGGCAAGAAGAAGCCTGAAGAGATGGATCGGCAGCGGCGTGGGTTCGTTGAAGGGGCTGTGAAACGAGATATAGATGAGAGTGTCGCCAGTTATATATTCGACCTGATAGAAAAATTCGCCGGTTATGGATTTAATAAGTCCCATTCCGCCGCCTATGCCTTGTTGAGTTACCAGACGGCTTGGCTCAAATGTCACTATCCGGCGCAGTTCATGGCGGCAGCATTGTCTGCGGATATGGATCATACCGACAAGATCGTGGTGCTGGTTATGGAATGTCGTTCAATGGGCTTGCAGGTGGAGNCGCCGGATATCAACCGCTGCGGCTACCAGTTTCGAGTCAGTAGNNCCGGCGCTATNGGGTACGGGCTTGGTGCTATCAANGGGATTGGCGAGAAGGCNATTGANAATATTCTCGCGGAGCGCGAACANAACGGNCTTTTCGAAGANCTCNANTCGTTGTGTCGGCGTGTTGACAGCCNGCGGNTAAANAAGAAGGCTCTCGAGGCGCTGATCTTCTCTGGCGCACTGGACTCGCTGGAGGCGAACCGCGCCACGCTTCTNCAGTGNCTACCCGAGGCAATGAATGCAGCTGGCCAGCATGTCAATAATGTNGCCTCGGGNCAGGNTGACATGTTTGGCCTACAGNCGAGCTCGNCNGGCAANGATCGCAAGGNCCGAGTNCAACCCTGGTCGGAAAAGAAAAAACTTGAGACCGAGCGGATGAGTTTAGGCTTTTATCTTACCGGTCACCCGGTAGAGCACCATCGNGAAGAACTTGAGCNGATCACNAGCGGATCGATTGCGTCACTTCGGCCATTGCCGGAGCGAACGGTGACGGTGGCAGGNNTGGTNCTCGGNTTGCGCTCCTTAGTCAATCAGCGTGGAGANACTATTGCCTTTTNCCAACTAGATGACCCGTCTGGGCGAGCCGATATCAGCGTATTTAGNCAGNTGTATNGGTCGGCCAGAGCAGCNCTTAATTCGGAAGGTGTGGTCTTGGTTAGAGGNNCCAGTGGTACTGACGAACGTACCGGTAATCTGCAGGTGAAAGCCGAACAGGTGGTGACNCTTGCTGAGGCGCGACGGCGGCTATTGCANCGTATGAGTATAGAACTCGACGGCCGNAGGGAAATTGCAAGCCAGGTGACCGCNCTACAGGGGGCNCTTGAGCGATATCGTCCNGGTCCGACGGAAATCGCGATCCGCTACCTCAACGATGTCGGAGATGAGGTCTGCATGGCGCTCGGGTCACCGTGGAAAGTTGAGCCAGAATCAGAACTGATCGAGCACCTGTACGAATTGTTTGGGCACGACGCGGTTAAGCTTGTATTCGCAGGCAATTCGCCTGAGGGGACGGCAGTACATAGGCGCACGCAGGCCGCCTGAACCCCTACACTGCCGAGCCTGATCGTACGCGGTAAAATATGAGGCTATATCGCCTAGTGGCCTATTATGGTGTTTGACCCTCTTGATTTTGAACAACCGATCGCCGATCTCGAAGCAAAGATCGAGGAATTGCGTCGTGTCGACGCCGACGGTGGCTTAAACCTATCCGCCGAGATAGAGCGTCTCGAGTTACAAAGCCACAAGTTGACACGGGAGATCTTTCAATCCCTTGACGCTTGGCAAGTTACCCAATTAGCGCGACATCCGTTAAGACCTTACAGTCTTGACTACATAGAGCGGATATTCAGTGACTTTCAGGAGCTCGCTGGAGACCGCATGTACGGCAATGACGAGGCTATCGTTGTCGGTGTTGGGCGCCTGGATCAACGGGGGGTTGCCATTATCGGGCATCAGAAAGGTCGCGATACCAAGGAGAAGGTCCGACGTAATTTCGGCATGCCCAGCCCGGAAGGCTATCGCAAGGCGCAAAGGTTGATGACGTTGGCAGAGCGCTACCGTCTGCCGCTGATTACGCTAATCGATACGCCGGGGGCTTATCCGGGTATCGGTGCTGAGGAACGAGGCCAGAGTGAAGCAATCGCCCGCAGTATTGCGGTTATGGCCGAACTCAAGGTGCCAGTAATCTCAATCGTAATAGGCGAGGGTGGCTCCGGCGGGGCGCTCGCTATTGGAGTTTGCGACCGCCTAATTATGCTCGAGTACGCGACTTATTCAGTGATTTCGCCAGAAGGTTGCGCCGCCATCCTTTGGAAAAGCGCGGACAAGGCCGCAGCAGCAGCGGAAGCCATGAAACTGACTTCAGCCAGTCTGAAGGAGAAAGGTTTGGTAGACGAGGTCGTCGTTGAACCGTTGGGCGGTGCCCACCGGAATCCTGACAAGGCGGCACAGGCCCTAGCCGATTCGATTCGGCAACATCTTGCAGATATTGAGTTAGCTGGGGTGGACGATATTTTGAGGCAGCGTTATCGACGTTTGCAGTCTTTCGGGGAATTCGAGGAGAAGCTCTGACGCCGGGATGACCAGCTTCGACCGGTTTTCCGTTGACCAAGCGCTTGCGCAAGTAGTGCGCAGGTACTGCCAGCATCGCCTCAAACTTGCATTCAGTGGCGGGTTGGATTCAACCGTTTTATTGTCGGGGCTTGCGGCTCAGCGCCAGCAGCATGACTTCGAGTTAATTGCACTGCATGTCAATCATGGCTGGACGGATAGCGCGGTTGGGTGGGAAACTCACTGCCGGGCGTTTTGTCAAAGTCTCGGGGTGCCGTTTGTCTCAGTTCATTTTGGTGATCAACGAACTGTGACATTAAACCGCGAAGAAGTCGCAAGACGACGGCGTCTTAGGTGGTTCTGCTCACAACTGGAGCAAGGAGATATCCTCCTAACGGCCCACCACCGGGACGACCAGGCTGAGACGATTCTTTACCGCTTGCTTCGCGGCGCCGGTGTGCGAGGCCTCGGGGCAATGGCAGTAGAGACCAGATTGGGCAAGGCCCGGGTTGTGCGCCCACTGATCGATCTATCGCGGGACGAAATTGCTGCTTATGCTGCTGCCCGGGGGCTGTCTTTCATAGAGGACCCGAGTAATCAAGATACTGGATTGGATCGCAATTACATTCGACATACCGTGATGCCGCTTCTTGAGCAGCGCTGGCCTGGGGCCACCACCACTCTTGCTCGAGCGGCCGGACACCTGCGCCAGGCGCAGTCGTTGCTGGCCGAGGTTGGGAGCGAGGATCTGGCACGCTGTGGCCGACCGGTCGTTGGCAATGTCTTTAAGGTCCTCGGGAGTTTGGGGATTCCACAGTTACGAGACTTCAGTAAAGCGCGGCAGGCTAATCTGTTGCGGCACTGGATCATGGGCGCTGACCTTTTGTTGCCAAGTAAAGCGGCGCTGGAAGAGTTGTTGCGCCAGTTGGCGGTGACTGGGCCAGATACGGCCGCAGCACTATGCTGGGGAGCCGCTGAAATCCGCCAATATCGCGATCTTTTGTACCTGTTGCCACCTCAGGCGCTTCAGGCCAGCCCAATAGGTCGATCCTGGGATCCTAGCGAAGATGCTTTAGTGCCAGAAACCGGAGTGCGGGTCCACGCCCGAACGCGCATGGGGCAGGGGTTGAAATTAAGCATGTTGGAAGAGAAAGCGCTGGAGCTTAGATGGGTTCGAGGCCAGGCAACTATTCGCCCTGGGCCTGGCCGGTCACGGCGCAGTGTCAAGAACCTGCTTCAAGAAGCCGCTGTGCCCCCGTGGGAACGGTGGCGTTTGCCATTGGTCTATCACCACGGGCAACTGGTGTGCGTGCCGGGCGTGGCAATCGCGGCCGAGCTCTGGACAGGGAGCGATGAGCCGGGGCTAGAGATATTGGTAACAGACTTGGCCTGCTAGTTCGGTTGTTTGCGCCGGTTCATGGGTCAAACTTATTGTCGTGAGCGGCTGTCTCTGTTACCCTAACGTTCCGTCGGGTTAGGTGCGAGGCGGCGGCCACAAATTCTGGCCAATCAGTTGCTGTGCACCGGTGCCCGGGCCGCTAGCAAAACACCATATTGCACTGAGATGCCCGACGGAAAACTCCCCAAGTATGCATTTATTACCGGTGGTGTAGTCTCATCCCTCGGTAAAGGAATATCCGCAGCCTCTCTTGCTGCACTACTTGAGTCCCGAGGCCTGCGCGTCACTCTAATTAAGTTAGATCCATACATTAACGTCGATCCTGGCACCATGAGTCCGTTTCAGCATGGCGAGGTGTTTGTTACCGACGACGGCGCGGAAACTGATCTGGACCTAGGTCATTACGAGAGGTTTGTCCGGACGCGGATGACTCAGGCTAACAACTTCACCACCGGACAGATCTACGAGCGGGTGATACGCAAAGAGCGCCGTGGCGAATACCTTGGTGGCACGGTGCAGGTCATTCCACATATTACCAATGAAATAAAAGAATCCATTAAGGCAGCGGCTGACAACTTCGACATTTGTATGGTAGAGATTGGGGGTACGGTCGGCGATATCGAATCGTTGCCTTTTCTTGAGGCGATTCGGCAAATGCGTATCGAGGAAGGGCGGTCAAATACCATATTTTTGCACCTTACCCTGGTGCCCGAGATTCACGTAGCCGGCGAGATCAAGACCAAGCCGACCCAACACTCAGTCAAGGAACTCCGTAGTATCGGTATCCAGCCGGACGTGGTCGTGTGCCGTTCTCGGACTCCATTGCCCGAGGATGCCAGGCGAAAAATCGCGCTGTTCACCAACGTGGAAGAAACAGCTGTCATCTCCGCGGAGGATGTCGACAATATTTACTCGATCCCGCGCCGCTACCACGACCAGAACCTGGATGAGATCGTTGCGAGCCACCTGCACCTTGATGTCACCGCGGCAGATCTCACCGAGTGGGACGAGGTAGTAGCCGTTATGTCCAACCCCGAGGAGGAGGTCTGTGTTGCGATGGTTGGCAAATACGTCAGCCTAACTGAATCCTACAAGTCGCTGACGGAAGCCTTGGTGCACGCGGGCATTACCAATCATTGTCGGATCAACGTTACTTANATCGACTCTGAAGAACTTGAAAATGGGCCACTGGACTGTCTTGCTGGGGTTGACGCTATTCTCGTCCCGGGCGGGTTCGGTGTGCGTGGAACGGAGGGAATGATCCAGGCCGTTCGCTATGCTCGTGAGAAACGTGTACCTTACCTGGGTATCTGCCTTGGGCTGCAGATCGCTGTGGTCGAGTACGCTCGNAATGTAGTNGGNCTTGATGATGCCCACAGTACCGAGTTCAAGGAAGACTGTGGGAGCCCAGTTATAGCCCTGGTTACCGAATGGACTAACCAGCACGGCATGGTCGAAGAGCGGGCAGCCAGCGACGACCTTGGCGGAACCATGAGACTCGGCGGACAGGAATCACGCCTAGCGACAGGCACCTTGTGTCGCGACATCTATGGCCAAGATGAGATTCGAGAACGTCACCGGCACCGTTACGAGGTCAACAATGGGTACCTGGATGCACTCGAAAAGAGCGGCCTTATGATCGCGGGCAGGTCGGCCGACGGCTTGGTCGAAATGGTCGAAATATCCAGCCATCCCTGGTTTGTCGCTTGCCAGTTCCATCCCGAATTCACCTCTACGCCGCGTGACGGGCACCCCTTATTTGCCCATTACGTCGCAGCGGCCCGCCGACACCGGGCCAAGCGGACCACGACTCCCCGGGAAGTGGTTGCAGGGTGAAGATCCGAGGTCGGGAGATCGGCCGCCACCAACCGTTGTTCCTGATCGCGGGCCCCTGTGTTATCGAAAGCCGGTCGAGCGCTATCGAGGCAGCTGAGGTGCTGCGGGAGATCGCTGATCGTCTGGGTCTGTTGCTTGTCTACAAGTCATCGTTCGATAAGGCCAACCGGACATCTGGCAGCACTTTTCGTGGCCCGGGTATGGAACAGGGTCTTGCTATCCTGGCCGAGGTGCGCGAGCAATGTGGTCTGCCGGTTTTAGCAGATATTCATAGCCCCGAACAGGCTCGACCCGTCAGCGAGGTGGTGGATGTTTTGCAGATACCNGCNTTTCTTTGCCGACAAACCGACCTCATTGGCGCGGCAGNCGCGACCGGCAAGCCNGTCAATATCAAGAAAGGGCAATTTCTATCCCCAGAGGAAATGGTTGCGGTAGCCGCTAAGGCGCAAGCGGCTGGAAGTGAGGATATTACTGTATGTGAACGAGGCACCACCTTTGGTTACAATAACCTTGTTGTAGATATGCGCTCGCTGAATATTTTAGAGCGNAGTGGNTGCCCGGTCGTGTTCGATGCGACCCACTCGGTGCAATTGCCAGGTGCGGGGGGCGACCGTTCGGGTGGNCAACGTGAATTTGTGCCAGTGCTGGCGCGGGCAGCNGTTGCTGCTGGCATATCCGGACTTTTCCTGGAAGTCCACCCGGAACCGGACAAGGCAGCCAGTGACGGCCCTAATGCCTGGCCGCTGAACCAGCTGGAGGTGTTACTGGGAGACTTGATGACGCTGGATGCGGTGGTTAAGGGTAGCCGATCTTTTGCNACGTNACCGGGTCAGCGAGTGGATTTCTGNANTGTTCTTTTCTATTTATAGCACTGCGAGTGTTGANTNNATTGATCGAAGAGTAGATCAATGAAATCAAGGATTGAGGCGGTNGNNGCCCGCGAAGTGCTCGATTCGCGAGGGTTNCCAACTGTGGCGACACAAGTCCGGTTGNGNGGCGGCGCGAGCGCCTGTGCAGCCGTGCCCTCAGGGGCTTCCACCGGCACGCTGGAGGCTTTGGAGTTACGAGATGGTGACCAGNGGCGNTACCGGGGTAAAGGCGTCGCTGGTGCAGTAAATAANGTTAATANCCGGATNGCCGAACAGGTGATCGGTATGGATGCGACCGAACAGCAATCTGTTGACGCGGCAATGATTGCGCTTGATGGTACTTCCAANAAGAGCCGCCTTGGCGCCAANGCGATCCTTGCCGTGTCGTTAGCTGTCGCTCGGGCAGCGGCACAACAGGCCAGGGTTCCGCTTTACNGCCACATTGGCAACCTGCATGGTAATTCTACTCCGACCAGTCTGCCGGTNCCGCAGATGAANATCTTAAATGGTGGCGCCCACGCCGACAATCGAGTTGACTTCCAGGAGTTCATGATTGTGCCGGCTGGTTGCGACAGTTTCTCTGCGGCTCTCCAAGCCGGTGCTGAGGTGTTTCATCAACTACGGGACGTGCTGCGCGAGAAAGGNCTNGGCACTGGCGTTGGTGACGAAGGCGGGTTTGCTCCTGATTTGGCATCGAATGAAGCAGCGATNGAGATGGTATTGCTGGCTATTGACGGTGCTGGTTATAGCGCAGGGCGCGAGCTCTTTTTGGGGATCGATGTTGCGAGCTCGGAATTCTATTCCGAAGGNTGCTACCGGCTGGATTCAGAGGGGATTTCTTATAGTAGTGAGGAATTNGTGCGGATGATCTGCGACTGGGCTGCTCGCTACCCCATACTTACCGTAGAGGATGCCATGNCTGAGGATGATTGGCACGGCTGGCAGACGTTGACCCAGCACCTGGGTAGCAAGATCCAGTTGACGGGCGATGACCTATTCGTCACCAACGCCGGTATCCTGCAACAGGGCATTGANTGTCAGGCGGCAAATTCGATTCTCATCAAACTNAATCAAATCGGCACGCTGACTGAAACGTTGCAGGCGGTGCAGTTGGCGCAGGCATCGGGTTACGGTGTCACAGTGTCGCACCGCTCTGGCGAAACCGAAGATACGACGATCGCCGATTTGGCGGTGGGGGTTGGGGCTGGACAAATCAAGACCGGCTCGTTGTGCCGCTCGGAGCGGGTAGCCAAGTACAACCGGTTATTGCAGATAGAGGAGGAACTGGCAGGTACTGGTCGCTACCTGGGCATGGACGGCTTCCCTCACTTGACAGCCTGATACTTCNGATATCGCCTTAGGGCGGAAACACGATGCAGCGGAAAATTATCCTGGGTCTACTGGTATTGCTGGTGTTGATTCTGCAATACGCTTTTTGGGGCGGCAGGAACAACGTGATTGATTTGGTTTACCTGCAGCAAACTCTGGCTGAACTCAATATGCGGAACCAGGCGCTGCGGTTGCGTAATGACCGGCTTCACATTGACGTTAACGATATTAAGAATCGGTTAAGCGCCATTGAAGCACGGGCCCGGTCAGAGCTCGGTCTGATCAAGCCGGGCGAGACCTACTACCAGATCGTGAGCCCGGACGTACGGGACTAGACAGGCCCAGCTGAACTAAGCGGAGTAGCCGCGCTGGCCGTGGACAGGGTATAAGGCAAGGATTGTTCTCGCAGCACCGGGCCTGATGGGTTGAACAAGCGTGCGGTATCTGTGCCGAGCGTGGCCACGGGAACGACGGCGAGAAGTTCCCAGGNNGTGCCATCATTACAGCATACGGCACTGACAACTACACCNGGTTTTTGTTCATCGTTAGCTAGGAAGGANACTGGTGCCGCGNCCGACACCATGTCCGCGGTTGTGACGGTGGCCCGGATCATGCGTGTTTTCAGTCGACCGAGNTAACGTACNCGGGCGACNATTTCCTGGCCTGGATAGCAGCCTTTGTTGAAACTGANACCNCCAATAAGGTCCAGGTTGACCGCCTGGGGGATAAATAGTTCGCTGGTCGCATCAANAANGATGGGGAGCCCGTGACGGATGGCGAGGAGGTCAAACTGGCATGGGCCGCATTTAGTGAGCGAAGAGCGTTCCAGCATTTGCCACAGGCTGACCAATTCGATAAGCGGGGCTATTCGCAGNTGGTAACGTGGCACACCGGGCCATGCCGCNATAAGACCGGTAGCTGAAGCGTGTTCAGCCGTAGCTTCATGTGTGGCAGNTTCCTNACCGAGNAGCAATACTCCCCAGTCGGGTAAGGGAGTCAGCGACACCTCGGCCCGTAGGAGGTACAGTTGCAGGCGCGCGTTGATGGCATCGNCAATGGTCGCGTCGNTTAGCAGNAGGAAATCTGTCACCCGGCGAAACACCAGAAAAANACCGAGCAGNCGCCCCTTGGGCGTGCAATAACCGGTGATCGNACCTTCGCCCGGCTCGAGTTGAGCGAGGTCTGCGGTAAACTGTCTCTGCAGGAAGTCCGGTGCATCTTTNCCGCTGCAGAGNANTACNCGCAAATGTGTACAGGGAGCGACAATNGCCGTGNTCTTGGCAACNAAGTNAATTCCCAGAGTTGCCGCTGTCTTTGACCAGNTGGATTCAAGGGCAGTTGGCGATAGAGAATCGTTCATCGGGTGATGGTTCAGTTTGGCGTTGCAGGGTACNNGCGTTCGCNGTGAGAAANGTCCAGTAACAACTTGCAATTCTAACGATAACCGGGCGACAATCGGTATTGTGCATTGCACAAATAACACCAGAGCAGGATGAAAAAAGCACTAAAAAAACAAAATCCTGGGCAAGAGTCCAAAAAGGTGTCNTCCCCTGCTGCAGCCCGGCGGCCGCGGGCGCCCAGTCACCATCAAAAAGAGATAAACGGGCCAAAGGGACCGAATCCTACCCGTTATGGTGATTGGGAGCGCAAGGGCCGGTGCGTAGATTTTTAGCAGTGCCTGCGACTCGACCCCGACCCCTGTCGCCGCACCTGCAGATTTATCGGCCGCAATTGACGTCGGTACTTTCAATTTTTCACCGCGCAACGGGATTGTTGCTAGTGCCAGGAACGCTACTTTTGTCGTTGTGGGTGATTCTGTTGGCCCTTGGTGAGGGTAGTTTTTCCTGTATCAGTCTCTTCGTTGAGCACCTGATTGGGCGATTGCTGTTGCTGGCATGGCTGTTCAGCCTCTATTACCACCTTTGCAACGGTATCCGGCATCTGGCTTGGGACCTTGGCTATGGTTATGCAATTGGTGTGGTCTATCGTTCGGGCTTCGTTGTAGTAGTGACGGCTTTGGGATTGACGCTGGCAACGGCTNTTTGGGCATAGTAAAGGGGCTTTTGTATAGTCGCTTAAAGGCGCCACTAATGACGANGGAATCAACAGAAGNTAAGCATTCAGGGGTAGTCCATTGGCGCTGGCAACGCTTAAGCGGTGTATTGCTGCTGCCCGTCGCGCTGTTGTTGGTATTCGAACTTGCCGGGATTCTTGGCGCGGACTATTCCACCGCCAGCGCCTGGGCAGGCAAGCCACTGTCGAAATTACTGTTGGTAGCGGGATTTCCGCTGCTGTACCTACACGGCGCACTCGGAGTACAGGTTGTAATTGAAGACTATGTTGGCGAGCCGGCAAGTACCCGACTGATTAAGGGCNCTCGGGTACTTGCCGCTACCGCTGCGATTGTGTCGGTCTTGGCTGTGTTTTTCGCTGGTGGATAGATACCAATGAACGTTTCCGGATATACGATAGTTGATCACGCGTACGACGTAGTTGTGGTTGGTGCCGGAGGNGCAGGGTTACGGGCTTGTCTGGGTTTGGCTGAGGCCGGCTTACGGACCGCATGCATCAGTAAGGTTTTCCCGACCCGCTCCCACACGGTCGCGGCTCAAGGGGGAATGAGCGCGGCGCTGGGCAACATGGGTGAGGATGATTGGCGCTGGCATATGTATGACACCGTCAAGGGTTCTGACTGGCTCGGAGACCAGGACTCTATTGCCTACATGTGTCGCGAAGCANCGNCGGCGGTCATTGAACTCGAGCATTACGGTGTACCGTTCTCACGAACCGAGGAGGGCAGGATTTACCAGCGGGCGTTTGGAGGNATGACTACACACTATGGTCAGGGNCAAGCCCAGCGTACTTGCGCCGCCGCCGACCGAACTGGCCACGCCATTTTGCATACGCTGTACCAGCAATCGTTGCGGCACCAGGCTGATTTTTTCATCGAGTACTTCGCGCTGGATCTGGTGATGAGTGGCAGCGAATGTCAGGGCGTGGTTGCNTGGTGCCTGGATACCGGAGAGATTCACGTATTCTCGGCTAAGGTCGTCATCCTGGCGACCGGGGGTTACGGGCGTGCCTATTTTTCCGCCACTTCTGCCCATACCTGNACNGGCGATGGCAACGCNATGGTATTGCGGGCCGGCCTACCGTTGCAGGACATGGAATTCGTCCAGTTCCATCCGACCGGAATCTANGGCTCGGGCTGNCTGATTACCGAGGGCGCCCGNGGTGAGGGCGGTTTTCTCACCAACCGAGACGGTGAGCGATTTATGGAGCGTTATGCACCTAACGCGAAAGACCTAGCGTCCCGCGACGTGGTCAGCCGGTCGATGACCATGGAAATCCGGGCCGGTCGGGGGCTCGGGTCAGAGCGCGATCATATTAACCTGCACCTGGAACACCTCGGAGCTGAAGTTCTGGCGGAGCGCTTGCCGGGCATCTCTGAAACCGCCAAGGTATTTGCCGGTGTTGATGTGACTCGTCAACCGATACCAGTACTACCGACCGTGCATTACAACATGGGCGGAATTCCGACCAACTATCACGGTGAATGTCTGGAACAACATGGCGATGGCTGTGATCGAATCGTGCCGGGGCTAATGGCAATAGGGGAGGCAGCCTGCGTGTCGGTGCATGGCGCCAATCGGCTGGGCTCAAACTCTCTGCTCGACCTTATCGTCTTCGGTCGCGCTGCAGCCCAGCGTGCCTGTGAGTTACTGGCGGAAGGCGCGGTAAGTTCGGAGATTAACCGTGCCGACATTGAGCCAGCACTGAGCCGGCTTGATCGTTTGCGCCATGCCGATGGCGGTAGCAGTACTGCAAGCATCCGCCTTGAGATGCAAAGAACCATGCAGGACAACTGTGCTGTATTCCGCACTCGCGAGGTACTCGACCAGGGTGTAGCAGGAATCAGCGCCGTCCAGCAGCGTTTTACCGATGTATGCACCCGCGATCGGACTCTGGTCTGGAACACCGATCTNCTNGANACCTTGGAACTCGATAACCTGCTGGGTCAGGCTCGGGTTACNGTAGAGGCTGCACGGCAGCGGGAGGAGAGTCGGGGCGCTCACGCCCGAGAGGATTTTCCCGAGCGAGACGACGAAAACTGGCTTAAACACACGCTTGCGTATCTCGATGGTGATGGTGTGCGCCTAGCATATCGCGCAGTGACGCTGGAAACAGGCACCACAGAGGTTGACTCTGTGCCGCCCAAGGCCAGGGTGTACTGAAGGAAGAAAACCATGGTCCAGTTTACATTGCCCGTTAACTCCAAGGTCAAAAAAGGTATAACCCATAACACCGCGACTGTTGGGCGCAATATTAGAACTTTTGAGATTTATCGCTGGAATCCGGATGACGGGGACAACCCACGACTAGACAGTTACCTGGTTGATCTGGACCAGTGTGGCCCGATGGTCTTGGATGCTCTGTTAAAAATTAAAAATGAGATCGATTCGACTCTGACGTTCCGTCGCTCCTGCCGGGAAGGAATCTGTGGGTCCTGTGCCATGAACATCAACGGTGTAAACGATTTGGCCTGTACCCAGAATATCAACGATCTCCCAAGCAGGGTGCGTATCTACCCGCTGCCACATATGCCCGTTGTCAAAGACCTGGTGCCAGATATGAGCCACTTCTTTGAGCAGCATGCTAAGGTTGAGCCGTGGCTGAAAGCGGCGACCGCTCCAGTTGAGGGGGAGCGTACACAGTCGGAAGAACAGCGTGCGCGCCTCGATGGGCTTTACGAATGTATCCTCTGTGCCTGCTGCTCCACCAGTTGCCCGAGTTACTGGTGGAATACAGAACGCTACCTCGGACCGGCCAGCCTGTTGCAGGCTTATCGCTGGATTGCGGATAGCCGGGATCAAGCCACCGGCGAGCGCCTGGATCAACTCGATGACGCCTTCAAGCTGTATCGTTGTCACACTATCATGAACTGCACTAATGCCTGCCCCAAGGGGCTCAACCCCGGACGGGCGATTGGTGAGATCAAAAAACGGCTCGCACGGCGGAGTCGTAAGTGATCACTGCCGCTCGCCTTGCCCGCCTAAAATGGCGTGCTCGGCGTGGGGCCCGCGAACTCGACAGTTTACTCCTCACCTTTGTTGAGGAGCAGTGGCAGAATCTTGACGATGTGGCCCTTGGCGCTCTGGAGCGGTTACTCGAGGAGCAGGATCCAGTACTGCTGGACTGGTTTTTGCAACGGCAATTGCCGGCGGACGCTGCTATTCGGCAGCTGATAGACCAGATATTAAAATACACCTGCAGGCGCCGACAGGGCGTGGCCGGCGTTGGGCGCTAGTCTGCCAGGGGATCGAGCACGGTATCCTGGGCCGAGGCCTGGTCACTGGCTGGATAATCGAGGGTATAGTGCAAGCCGCGGCTTTCCTTGCGCTGTGCCGCACAGCGAACGATGAGTTCCGCAACCAGTACCAGGTTGCGCAATTCCAAGAGGTCGGCGTTAACCCTGAAATTGCTGTAAAAATCTCGAATCTCTTCGCCCAGCAGATGTAGGCGGTTTGCTGCACGTTGCAGTCTGCGGGAGGTGCGAACAATACCCACGTAATCCCACATGAAGCGGCGCAACTCATCCCAGTTGTGCGATATCACCACTAGTTCGTCGGGGTCGGTAACCTGGCTCTCGTCCCAATCTGGCAGGGTATCACTGCTTCGTTCCTGTGTGTCGAGCAACCTGGTGATGCTGTCTGCGGCCCGCTCAGCAAAGACCACGCACTCGAGCAACGAATTACTCGCCAGCCGGTTGGCGCCGTGCAGGCCGGTAAATGTGGTTTCGCCTAATGCGTATAGTGCTGTTATGTCGGTACGTCCGTGAGTATCTGTGATTACTCCGCCGCAAGTGTAGTGGGCGGCTGGCACACAAGGCACCGGCTCTTTGGCCATATCTATACCGAGTTCCAGGCAACGACGGTAAATGGTTGGAAAATGGCTGGTAATGAAATCTTTTGGTTGGTGTGAAATATCGAGATAGACACAGTCCAGGCCAGCCCGTTTCATTTCGTAGTCGATGGCCCGGGCGACGATATCACGTGGTGCAAGCTCGGCCCGCGGGTCGTGATTTTGCATAAAGCGCGAGCCATTGGGCAGTCGCAGAACTCCACCTTCGCCCCGGACTGACTCAGAAACGAGAAAACTTCCGGCGTGCGGATGGTATAGGCAGGTGGGATGAAACTGCACGAACTCCATGTTGGCTACCCGGCAGCCGGCTCGCCAGGCCATGGCTACACCATCACCTGTTGAGGTGTCAGGATTACTCGTGTAAAGGTACGCCTTGGAGGCGCCACCACAGGCCAGTACTACGGCATCAGCAGCGATAGTCTCTACAGTGCCAGTTGCGGCGTTCAACGCATAAAGCCCAAGGCAACGCTGGTTAGCCGGATCCCTCCCAGGAACCGGCCGGGTAATGAGATCGATGGCAATGAAACCCTCCAGTATCGACAAGTGCTCGGCATCCAGTACCTTGTCATTGAGGGTCTGAACCAGGGCCTGGCCGGTCGAATCAGCAACGTGAGCGACCCGGCGATGGGTATGACCGCCTTCCCGGGCCAGGTGGTAGCCGGTGCCTGTGGCGCCATCGGGGTCGAAGGCCACGCCTTCGCGGGTCAGCCAGTCTATGGCGCGGGCCGAATTCTGCACAACCAGTTGCACCACCTCCTGGTGACACAGGCCGGCGCCCGCTGTCAGGGTATCGTCGACGTGAGATCGGGTGCTGTCGTGGGGGTCGAGCACGGCAGCNATGCCACCCTGAGCCCAGGCCGTCGACCCGGAAGCCAGTTTTGCCTTGGTCAGCAGGGCACAACGGACGCCGGCCTGTGCCAGCCGTAAGGANAGGCTNAATCCAGCCAGTCCGCTGCCGACGATAGCTACCTGGGTATGATGATGGAGCAATCTACGAAAACTAGGATAAGGTTTTAACCGTAACCCGATTATATGTTTCTTACCCCTTATTGTTAGATCAGGTGCCAAGGGCGTGTCGACAGGGGCCGTGCAAATGACGTAGCCAGAGGATAAAATCCGACCCTCTCCCGGTCGGACACCCTCATGGCCATCGCGGTTTCACTGTGTTGCGCCGGGCCCCTAATTTTGTGTCGATAACTCTCAAGCATGGACGCAGGCGAACATAGCCAGGTCAGGAACTTCGCAATCATCGCCCACATTGACCACGGCAAGTCTACGCTTGCGGACCGGTTAATTCATTATTGTGGAGGCTTGAGCGATCGGGAAATGACCGACCAGGTACTCGACTCCATGGACTTGGAGCGCGAGCGGGGTATCACCATCAAAGCGCAGAGCGTGTCGCTAGATTACCTGGCGGACGACGGTAACAACTACAAACTCAATTTCATCGACACTCCGGGGCACGTCGACTTTGCATACGAAGTATCCCGCTCGTTGAGCGCCTGTGATGGTGCCTTGCTGGTCGTTGACGCCTCACAGGGTGTTGAAGCACAAACGATGGCAAACTGTTATACGGCTGTGGACCTTGGGCTCGAGGTTATTCCGGTTCTAAATAAAATCGATCTGCCAGCCGCCGAGCCGCAGAGGGTGGCAGCCGACATAGAGGACCTGATTGGGTTGGATTGCACAAACGTTCTGGAGATCAGCGCGAAGACGGGCCTCGGGATCAGGTCAGTACTGGAAGTAATCGTGACCAAGTTGCCGGCGCCGTCAGGTTCTCCTACGGAGCCGCTCAAAAGTCTGATTATTGATTCTTGGTTCGACAACTACCTCGGTACGGTATCGTTGGTCCGGGTAGTTGATGGGATACTGAAAAAGCGCATGAAGGTGCGGATGATGTCGACTGGGCGGGACTACCAATTGGAAGAGATGGGGGTGTTCACACCGAAGAGAACCCCGGTAGCCCAACTGGTAGCGGGTGATGTGGGTTATGTCGTAGCTGGGATAAAGGACATCAAGGCTGCCCCGGTTGGGGACACCATTACCGATCCTGTCAGCCCGGCCGAAGCGCCGTGCCGCGGTTTTAAACAGGAAAAGCCCGTCGTTTTCGCTGGGCTTTATCCGATCAATAACGTCGACTATGAGTCGTTCCGCGATGCGCTGCAAAAACTGAGTCTGAATGATGCATCGCTGGTGTTCGAGCCCGAGGTGTCGCCGGCGCTGGGATTCGGCTTTCGCTGCGGGTTCCTCGGTATGCTTCACATGGAGATCATCCAGGAGCGGCTGGAGCGCGAATATGAACTGGGTCTAATCACGACCGCGCCGACCGTTGTCTACCAAGTGGAACTGGCTGACGGCACCGTCCTGGCGGTGGCTAACCCCTCGGCGATGCCTGACCCGGGACAGATTAAGGAAATACGAGAGCCGTACATTCGCGCATGCATTCTGGGCCCGCAAGAAGCTGTGGGTAGCGTTATCAGTTTGTGCATAGAAAGGCGCGGTCTGCAGCAGGATATAAGTTACCATGGTCGGCAGGTGATGCTCGAATTCGACATTCCGTTGAGCGAAGTAGTGCTTGATTTCCATGACCAACTCAAATCAGTCAGCCGCGGTTACGCCTCTTTAGATTACGAACTCATCGATAATCGGCCGACGAGTATGGTAAAAGTGGATATATTGATCAATGGCGATCGTGTCGACCCGCTGGCCGTACTGGTGCATAAGGATCAGGCCAGTTACCGCGCCCGAGAGCTCGTCTCGCGGATGCGCAAACTCATTCCCCGGCAGATGTTCGATGTGGCGATTCAGGCAGTGGTCGGATCGCGAATCATTACCCGGCAGACCGTCAAGGCGTTACGAAAAAATGTGACAGCTAAATGCTATGGCGGAGATATCACGCGGAAAAGGAAACTTTTGGAAAAGCAAAAACAAGGTAAAAAACGCATGAAGCAGATCGGTTCGGTATCAATTCCGCAAGAGGCATTTCTTTCCGTACTCAAGGTAGGTGACTGAAATGGATTTTGCGCTGGCGTTGTTCATCGCTCTGGTCGTTACCGGAGCGATCATTTATTGGGACAAGTACTTTGGCCAACAACGGCGAGAGCCGGTTAAGGAGGACGGCCAATCGGCGCCTAGCACGGCTGCCCGGATACCACTATTGGTTGAGTATTCGCGGGCATTCTTCCCGATTATTTTAGTGGTATTCCTACTACGCTCGTTTGTAGTCGAGCCATTTCGGATCCCCTCAGGCTCTATGTTGCCGAGTCTTTATATAGGCGATTTCATTCTGGTTTCAAAATTTACTTATGGGCTGCGCCTGCCGATAATCAATCGTCTCATCGTTGCAACTGGCAGGCCCGAACGTGGCGACGTCATGGTGTTTCGGTTTCCAAGAGATCCAAAAACAAATTTCATCAAGCGCGTAGTAGGTCTCCCTGGTGACGTTCTCACCTACCGAGATAAACAACTGATGATTAACGACCAAGTAGCAACGTTGCAAAATACAGGGCGCCTGGAAGGAGAATCGGCAGATGCGGCAGGCTCGGCGATGGTCGAGTACCTGGAACAACTGGAGGGCTCGTCTCACGGTGTGTTGCTGGATTCCAGGAGGCAATCCCGCAGCATACGGGTAAGCGTTCCCGAAGGACAGTATTTTGTCATGGGTGACAACCGTGATCACAGTAACGACAGTCGTTACTGGGGTTTTGTCCCAGAAGAAAATATCGTAGGTCGGGCATTTTTTGTCTGGTTTAGTTGGGATTCCCCAAGCGGTGGTGGGGTCAACTGGAAACGGATTGGTACCATCATAGACTGACGCGTCGCTCGTGCACTAATGGCCCTGGCTGAGAACCACCTGCAGAAAAGAATCGGCTACCGGTTCAATGACCCGAAACTATTGACTCGGGCTCTGACCCATCGAAGTCTGCATTCCAAGCACAACGAACGACTGGAGTTTCTCGGCGATAGCGTGTTGGGGCTTGCCGTCGCACAGTCCGTCTTTCTGCATTTCCCGCTCGAGGAAGAAGGTCAGCTAACCCGTATTCGGGCACGGCTGGTCAACAAGGGTACGCTGGCTCGTATTGCCAGGCGTTTTAATTTGGGCGATAGTCTGCACTTGGGGGAAAGCGCCGCGCGAAGCGGCGGTGCCGACCGTGCGTCGATACTGGCTGATGCACTCGAGGCGCTGATCGGGGCGGTGTTCCTGGAAGCGGGATTTGAGCAGGCTGCCGCTGTCGTCGCCGTGTTGTTGATGGAAGAGTTTGCCGACCTGGGGTCTGGGCTTGCAGTCAAGGATGCCAAGACAGCGCTACAGGAGCACTTGCAGAAAAACGGCTTGCCGCTGCCCTGTTACCGGGTTATGCGACAAATTGGCGAACCACATCGGCCGGAATTCCAGGTCGAATGTGTCGTAACAGGTGCAGACCACGCCTATAGCGGGCGTGGCGAGAGCAGAAAAGCGGCCGAGCAGGCAGCGGCTCACAACGCCTACGCTGACCTTCGTGGTAAATCGACAGCCAATGAGTGCTAGCGGGCGGTTCGGCATTGTTGCCTTGGTTGGACGACCGAACGTCGGCAAGTCCACTTTGCTCAATCGGCTGGTAGAGAGTAAGGTGTCGATCACTTCCCGCAGGCCTCAAACTACCTGGCACCGGGTAGAGGGAATCCGCACCGTGGGCGACACCCAACTGGTATTTTTGGATACCCCGGGGTTGCACGACAGCGGCAAGCGCATGCTCAATCGGGTCATCAACCAGACTGCTCGAGGCGCAGTCGCAGGTGTCAATATCATCTGCCTGGTGACGGACGCCCGCGGTTGGCGCGCCGGGGATGCGCGAGTTCTTGAACTAGTCAAGACTGCGAGAACACCGGTCTGGTTGGTAATGAATAAAGCCGACCGGCTGCAGGCGGTTGATCAGCTATTGCCGAATATCGACGCCGTGCGAGGCCGCCACCAGTGGGACCAGGTTGTGCCGGTATCGGCAAAGACCGGCTATAACACGGCTCATTTGCTTGGCCTACTGGGCCAGAGCGTGCCGGTTGGGCGGCCCGAGCACGCAATTGGCGAGGTGACAACTTTGTCGCGACGTTTTATGGCAGCCGAGCTGATTCGTGAGCAGTTGTTCCGGCGGCTGGGTGCCGAGATTCCCTACACCACCGGCGTGACTGTCAGCGACTTCACAATGGGTACTGATGGCCCGGTAACGATCAGCGCCGAGATCTTGTGCGAAACAGCCGGACAAAAAAGGGCGATCATCGGCGAAAAAGGAAGCAAGTTGAAAATCATTGGAGTCAGCGCCCGGCGGGAACTGGAGCGGTTGCTTGGGCAACAGGTTTTTCTCGAGCAAAGAGTCAAGGTTCGAAAGGGCTGGACCGATGACCTGGCAATGGTGAGCCGTCTGGGCTACGCCCTGAAGGATTGAGATGTGCTAGCAGGTAACCAGCGAATCAGGGCGGAACCGGCCTGGGTACTGCAACGCCGACCCTACTCCGAGTCCAGTTTACTGCTTGAGCTGTTTTCTCGCCACCATGGCCGGTTAGCTGTGATAGCCAAAGGAGGCAGACGACAGAAATCACCGTTACGGGGCTTGCTGGCGCCTTTCCAGCCGTTATCAGTTGGTTGGTCTGGTAGAGGCGAGGTTAAAACGCTAACCGGTGCTGAGCAGGATGCTGCATTGGCGCCGTTGCGACGCGCACAACTCTTCTGCGGTTACTACCTTAACGAATTACTTTTGAAACTTCTACACCGGTATGATGCGCATGAGGCCCTGTTTGATTTCTACCGCCAGGCACTGGTTTCTCTTACCCAGGTCGGCGATTGCGAGAAAGTGCTGCGTATTTTCGAGAAGCACCTGCTAGAGCAGGTCGGATATGGGATGCAACTGAGGAATGAATGCGCTAGTGGTGATAGTTTGGTAGCGGATCAACTCTACCGCTATGTGCCAGATATCGGGCCACTGGCCGATATCAAGACCAGCCGTGACGGCGTGCTAATACACGGTGCTGCCCTGCTCGCACTGGACGCAGAGAGTGAACTTAGCGGAACCTGCCTCAGCGAGCTTAAGCAATTGAGTCGAGTATTGCTTGACCGCTCGCTGGATGGCCGGGGCTTGAGTAGCCGGGCAGTCTACGGAAGGGTTTCCCTGTCACTCGATTCGGACAATAACGGTGTTTCTGGGAACGTGATTTCGGGTGCCAAAGAAGAGGCGACAACAAGGGAGTGAATCGACATGGAACTTGGGGTAAATATTGATCATGTTGCAACCCTGCGCCAGGCGCGGGGCACCGCCTATCCGGACCCGGCCGATGCCGTACTGGCTGCCGAGGCGGGCGGTGCTGATCTTATTACACTGCACCTTAGAGAAGACCGGCGGCACATAGTCGATGATGACGTGTATCGCCTGCGTGGTCTTATCGGTACCCGCATGAATCTTGAAATGGCGGCTACCGACGAGATGTCTGGCATCGCTTGCAAGGTGCTGCCGAACGATGTCTGTTTAGTCCCAGAAAAGCGTACCGAGTTGACGACCGAAGGGGGCTTGGATGTAGCCATGCAGCAAGCTAAATTGCAGACCATTGTTCAGCGACTCCAAGATAGCGGTATCCGGGTGTCTATGTTCATCGACCCGGAGGCCGAGCAGATCGCTGCCAGCGCAGCTGTTGGTGCAGATGCCGTGGAGATTCATACCGGGGTTTACGCCGATTCGGCGGTCGGGGTGGCGCGGGAGATGGAACTGGAGCGGGTCCGTTCAGCGGTTCAGTGGGGTCTGGCGGCCGGCTTAAGGGTAAACGGCGGTCACGGCCTGAACTACGACAACGTTGGGCCAGTGGCCGGCCTGGCCAGCCTGGCGGAACTCAACATTGGGCATGCGATTATCGCACGCTCGGTATTCACTGGGCTCGAGGCCGCGGTTGCTGAGATGAAAAGTTTAATGCGCGTGGCAGCGACTTGAACCCGTGCTATTTCTTACGCGGTGCGAACCCCTGTGGAATCTCGCCTAGATTGCCTTCACCGAACAGAAAACTCAGCATATGTTGCTCGATCAGTTCGACACTGGCGGGATCAGCAGTGGAAAGTTGGTTCTCGTTAATAATGAGTACCAGGCGTTCCAGCCATTTCTTCCAGCCAGCCTGGGAGATATTTGCCAGAATTCGTTGGCCCAATTCACCCGGGTAGGGTGCCTCGGCCAGAGGCTCAGCCTCTTCCTTGAGCACCTTACAGTAGATTGTTGCCATGCTACACTTAAACGGTCCGATAAAAAGAATCCTTCATTGTAGTTGTGGTTATTGATTGTGGTTTTGGTTATTAATCGCACAATGAAGACGCCCATTATCCATCTACATTGACAGCGCAGCAAGACTTACGTTGTTGTGCGA
>PBTT01000049.1 GCA_002729195.1 Acidiferrobacteraceae bacterium | reverse complement strand
GCAACCACGATCATCAGCTCGATCAAAGTAAAACCGGTTTGTCTTTTGTGCACTATGCACCTCCCTGTATTGACGGGGCTGCCCCCGTGATAGCCACAAGATAACAGCAACAGCATATCACCATTGTGACCGGGGTCACATTTACCGGGAAAAACCGGGTATTTTCCGGGTACGGCTCTGGGAAAGGCGGTAATATTACAGCATGGAAAGTGGTGAGTCTTCCCTTTCGATCACGGTCCGGGGTACCACCTTGAGCGGCCTGGCGCGGCGCGTGGTCAAGGACGAGTTGCTGAGTGCAGAAAAGGCCCGGGATACGCTGGATGCTGCCGGGAAAAACAGTCGTAGCTTTCTCGCCGAGGCCCTTGCCAGTTCCGGCATTGAGCGGCACCGGCTGTACCGCTCGGCATCGGAGGAATTCGGCATGCCGTTTCTCGACCTGGCCGCTTATGACTCTAAGGCAAGTCCCCAAGGGCTGGTCGATGCCGGCTTCACGGATACCCACGGTGTGTTGCCCTTGTATCGGCGCGCGTCCAAGGTGTTTCTCGCGGTAGCCGATCCAGCCGACACATCGGGGCTCGATGCATTCACCTTCCAAACCGGCTTAGGGGTGGAGGCAATCCTGGTCGACCGCCAGGCGCTGTCCCGCACCATTCATGAACTTGCTACCGGCATCAGTTCCGAACTGGCGGAACTGGACCAGGATGACAGCCTCGACGACATCAGTGCGGTGCCGCAAGAAAGCCGCCAGGGTGACGAGGCGGCAAAGGTCGACACGCCGGTGGTGCGCTTCGTAAATAAAGTTTTCATGGATGCGATCCGCCAACACGCCTCTGACATCCATGTAGAACCGTATGAAGAGAATTTACGTATCCGCTACCGACTGGACGGCGTATTACACGAGATCGCCGCACCGCCGCTGTCACTCGCGGGGCGCATCGTCGCCCGCATCAAGATACTCTCGAACCTGAACATCGCCGAGCGGCGCCTGCCCCAGGACGGACGCATGAAACTGCGCCTGGCCCGGAATCACGAGATCGACTTTCGGGTTAGCACCCTGCCGACGCAGTTCGGGGAGAAAGTGGTCATTCGTGTGCTCGACAGCGGCGGCGCTGATCTGAGCCTTGAGCAGCTCGGTTTCGAGCCCGACCAGTTGCGCCTGTACCAGAAAGCCATTAGCAAGCCCTATGGCATGATCCTGGTCACTGGCCCCACCGGTAGCGGCAAAACCGTGTCACTTTACTCAGCGCTGTCAATGCTGAACACGCCCGAGGTCAACATCTGCAGCGTTGAGGACCCGATAGAGATCAACCTGCCAGGTATCAACCAGGTCAATATCAACGAAAAAGCCCACCTGACCTTCGCCACCGCCTTGCGCTCGTTCCTGCGCCAGGATCCGGACATCATCATGGTTGGCGAGGTTCGCGACCTTGAAACCGCCGATATCGTAGTCAAGGCGTCGCAGACCGGTCACCTGGTGCTGTCCACGCTGCATACCAACGACGCGCCGTCCACCATCGTACGCCTGCTGAACATGGGTGTGGAGCCTTTCAACGTTGCCTCCTCGGTGCACCTGATCATGGCGCAACGGCTGGTCCGTAACCTATGCCCGTCCTGCAGGAAACCGGCCAAATATCCGCCGGAAGCACTGCTGAATGCGGGGTTCTCTGAGTCCGGTAACCTGGACGATTTGCAACTGTACGGCCCGGTCGGCTGCGAAGAATGCACCAGTGGCTACAAGGGCCGCACCGGCATTTTCCAGGTGCTACCCATCTCGGACGAGATGACCGGGCTCATTATCCGTGGCGCCGGCCAGGATAAGATCGAGCAGCAAGCGCATTTAGAGAAGACCTTGTCCCTGCGACAGGCCGGCCTGCAGAAGGCCCGGGCCGGGATAACCAGCCTGGACGAAGTCCTGCGAGTCACCAATATCTGATTCCCGTGGCTAAGGCCCCACAGAAAAAACTCACCACCTTTATCTGGTCTGGTACCGACCGGCGCGGCAAAAAAGCGACCGGTGAACTCGACGCCCCGAATCTCCCTTTTGCGCGCAGCATGCTCAGGCGCCAGGGAATAAAGATCAAGAGCGTTCGCAAAAAGCCGAATCCTCTGCTCAAAAAAAAGGTCAAGCCCAAGGACATCGCTATTGCGAGCCGCCAAATTGCGACCATGCTCGGTGCCGGCATTCCGATTGCCCAGTCCTACAAAGCCATAGCTGAGGGCACGGATCATCCGGGCATTCGCAACATCTTCAGCGCAGTTCGCACGGACGTCGAGGGTGGCACCAGCCTGAGTGAAGCGCTGGCCAAGTTTCCCCGCCAGTTCAATTCGCTGTACATCAGCCTGGTGACGGTTGGGGAGCGCTCAGGCAACCTGGATAACCTAATGGACAAGGTCGCCTTGTACATGGAGAACCTGGAGGAAATCAAGGCCAAGGTTAAAGGTGCGCTGTGGTACCCGGCCGCAGTTATCTTCGTGGGTGTTGGCGTCACCGGGCTGCTGCTGGTGTTGGTCATTCCGCAATTCGAGGAACTGTTCGCGGGCTTCGGTGCCAATTTGCCAGCGCTGACGGCCACCGTCATCGACCTGTCACGGGGCCTTCGGAGTCACTGGCAGGTAGTCTCCGGCGTGATCGTCGGCACCATCATAGTCATCACCACCAGCTACCGCCGCTCACTGGCCATCCGCCACCTGGTGGACCGAGTGTCTCTGCGCCTGCCGATTTTCGGCACCATTCTGCGCAAGGCGGCCATCGCGCGCTTCGCGCGTACACTAGCCACCATGTTCGGTTCCGGTGTACCGCTGGTCGACGGTCTGACCTCGGTTGCCGGCGCCACCGGCAACTATGTTTACCACGACGCCTCTTTGGAGATTCGCGAAGCAGTCACCACGGGCCAAGCGCTGTCCACCGCCATGGCCGACACCGGCCTCTTCCCGGCCATGGTCCAGCAGATGACCACCACCGGCGAAGACTCCGGTGAACTGGAGAGCATGCTGAACAAGGCGGCCGACTTCTACGAGCGCGAGGTGCGCGAGGCGGTCGACAACATGAGTAAATTGATCGAGCCGCTGATGATCACCATGCTTGGCGGCATTGTCGGCACGCTGGTGGTAGCGATGTACCTGCCCATATTCAAGATGGCCTCGGTGATGTGACTGCGGCGCCAAGCCGAGCAGTCGATGACCGGTACATGTGTCTGTGCTTGATCTCCCCACGGCGCTTGCTATCACGCTGCTGGGTTCGCTCGCGATCGGCAGTTTTCTCAACGTCGTGATAGCGCGTCTGCCGGCCCGCTTGCAAGGGCAATGGGACGCAGTACCGGGCGGCTCCGGCCAGGCACCACCCGGTATCAGCCGGCCAGGGTCACACTGCCCGGCCTGTCGGCATACGCTGCCCTGGCGAGAGAACATTCCCCTCGTCAGCTACGCGATGCTGCGGGGTCAGTGTAGCGCCTGCGGAGTTGCTATCTCCCTGCGCTACCCCCTGGTAGAGGCGTTGACCGCAGTGGCATCGGTCATCGTCACCTGGAAACTTGGCCTTGAGTGGCAAACTCTTGCCGCGCTACTGCTGACCTGGACCCTGATCGCACTTGCCTTTATCGACCTCGAACACCTGCTGCTGCCTGACCGGCTTACCCTGCCGCTGCTCTCGGCCGGTCTGCTGGTTAATGCCGCGGCTGGCTTCACCGATCTTCAATCTGCCCTCGTCGGTGCGGTAGCCGGCTACGGGGTGCTGTGGGCCGTGTACCATGGCTACCGACTACTGACCGGGCGTGAAGGCTTCGGCTACGGTGATTTCAAACTACTGGCTGCGCTCGGCGCCTGGCTCGGCTGGCAACTGCTGCCGCTTATCGTACTGCTCGCCGCCGTGGTAGGCACGCTCATCGGCACGCTGCTAATATTCGCGCGCCGGCATCAAAGCCACCAGCCGCTGCCCTTCGGGCCCTACCTCGCCGCTGCTGGCTGGATCGCGCTACTGTGGGGTGATCAGTTGACCCGCGCGTACCTGCAATTTACCGGGCTTGGGCTCTAGGCCGTGCTGCGTATTGCCTTAACTGGCGGTATTGGCAGCGGCAAATCAGCCGTCAGTGATCGCCTCATCACGCTCGGCGTGCCAGTGTTTGACGCTGATGATTTCTCCCACCAGGTAACCAGCCCGGGAGAACCAGCAGTTGCGGCAATTGCTGATGCCTTTGGTGCACAAGTGTTAACCGCCGATGGCAGCCTGGACCGAGAGGCCTTGCGACAGATCATTTTTGCCGATACCAAAGCCCGCCATCGACTGGAAGCAATACTGCATCCGGAGATCCGCCGCCGCATGCAGACGGCTGCATTAACAGTCAACGCACCTTATTGTGTGTTCTCGATTCCGCTGCTGCTGGAGACTGGGCAAGTCGCCGATTTTGACCGGGTGCTGGTGGTCGAAGCGCCCGTGGCAGTGCGCCGTGAACGAGTGCAAAGACGCAGCAGCCTGTCAAGAGCGGCCTTTGACGCCATCTGCAAAACCCAGGCCACAGCCGAGCAATGCCGACAGGCCGCAGACGACCTGCTCATTAATGACGATTCGCTGGCAGCCCTGCACGCACAGGTTGACACCCTGCACCGGAGATACCTGGAACTTGCTGGCGTAAAGGGGTGCTAGGGGCGACTGGGTCCAGTAGTGCTTCAATCATAGTGGCCGTAGTGGATCAGATCGCCAATGCAGATATTGACTCACGTCAACGGGGCTTTTGAGATGGTTTATGATTTGATTGCAGTAATCCCGCGATACTTACTATAGAAGGCATAAACGAGATGCTCCGGAAACCAGCGGCAACTGCCATCGCGTTTTTCTTCATTTGCAGCCTAAACCTCTCCCTGCCTCTGCCGGCGCAAGCCATTGATGCCGGCGCTATCATTCAGGCCGCCATGGATCAATGGCGTGGCACCACCTCGCATTCGATCATGTCGATGACCATCCATCGCCCGGACTGGCAACGAACTATGACTATGAAGGCCTGGACCGCTGGTGACACGGAATCATTGGTACGAGTGCTGGCGCCGAAAAAAGATGCGGGCAACGGCACATTGTTGCTCGATAACAAAATGTGGGCTTTTTCACCGAAGGTGAACCGGGTCATCAAGATTCCATCGAGCATGATGAATCAAAGCTGGATGGGGTCCGATTTTTCCAACAAAGACGTTGCCAGATCGGCCGACATTATCAAGCAATACGTCCACGCGTTAGTAGATACGGAACAAAGTGAAGAACACAAGGTATTCGTCATTCAATCGGTGCCTAAAGAAGATGCACCGGTAGTCTGGGGCAAAGAGGTATTACGAATTCGTGAGGACTACGTATTGCTGGAACATACCTTCTATGATCAGGACATGAAACCGGTAAAACGCATACGTACCTCCACGGTTGGCATGATGGGGGGCCGGATGGTGGCGATTGAACAGCGCATGGTCAAACTTGCAACACCAGAGCAATACACCGAGATTAAACTGATCTCAGCGGAGTTCGACATCGAAATTCCACTGGAGATGTTTACTCTCTCAAATCTGAGAAACCCACGGCTCTAAGGGATGGGGATCATTTTTCGTCTTGCCTGGCGGAATCTCTGGCGGAATCGCCGGCGCACCTGGTTGACGGCTGGTGCCATAGCCTTTTCAACCACACTGCTGTTTGCCTGGGTGCCTATTCAGTTTGGCACCTATGACATGATGATCAACGCCAGCCTGGAAGTGTTTCCGGGTCATGCCCAGATACAGCGCCCCGGTTATTTGGCTAAACCGAAGATTCAAAATGCCATAACTGATGCTGAGCTGTTGACGAAAAAATTGCGCGACACCAATCAGTATGCCGGCATCTCTGCGCGCGCCCAAAGTTTTGTTCTGCTTTCATCTGGCTCCCGCAGTTACGGCTCACAAGTAGTCGGTGTTGAGCCACAATACGAAGGCGGCACTTCCACTATCCCAACCCTTGTTAAGCAGGGGCGATATCTCTCGGGTATTGATGCACAGGAGATCGTTGTCGGCAGCGCCTTAGCGCGCAATCTCAAAATTACGGTCGGAGATGAAGTGACCCTGCTTGGCAGCAGCAGGGATGGCTCAGTTGCGGCAGCCATTCTGCCAGTCGTAGGCATATTCAAAAGTGGCTCCAATGATTTAGACCGCTTTTTTTCCGAGATCCCCTTGCGAACATTTCAGGAAATATTCGCCATGGGCAACACGGCCCATAGCATCACTGTGACCGGCAGGAACATTGAACAACAGCCGCAACTGCTTGCTCAATTAGCTCGTGCCCTGGCCAAGCGCGATGATGTTGTGGTACTCGGATGGGAAGAACTGATTCCTGGAATGAAAGAGGCAATCCAGGTTGATAAAACCGGTGGTTTTATTTTTCTTAGCATACTGATCGCAATCGTTGTGTTTAGTATTCTAAATACGTTTCTGGTGTCTGTGCTGGAACGAATCCGCGAATTTGGTTTGATGCTAGCGCTTGGCTCACGGCCCAAACAGATTGCCGGCTTGATGATGCTTGAATCAGGCTTGCTTACCTTGCTTGGACTGATTATTGGCGTTGTTATCGGGTCTGCTCTGGTCTACTGGGCAAATGCCGTAGGGCTGGTTTACCCCGGCATGGAAGAACTTGTCGAGCAGTTCGGCCTGCCAAGTTTGTCCAGAATCTATCCGCAAATAAAATTATTCAATTTCTTACTAGGCCCAGTTGCCATTTTTATCTGCACCAATCTCGCTGCCTGGATACCGATTTTGCGGATTCGCAAACTTGAGCCCGTAGCAGCGATGCGCACCATATGATTGCCAGCAGCCTGCCTCTATTGGGCACTCTTGGGTGGCGCAATCTGTGGCGCCACCCCAGGCGCACACTGATCATTCTGTTTGCGATCACCCTGGGAGTCTGGTTCATGGTCATCAGCGCTGCCATGATGATAGGCCTCATAGAGCAGCAACTTAATGACACCATTTTCAATCTGACCGGCCACGCCCAGATTCACCATCCCAAATTTCGCGATGATCCCGCGGTTGAGCATTCGATGCCACTGCCCAACAAAAAATTACTCGAGACTCTGGACGGTGGTGAGGTCACACAATGGAGTGCCCGTGTACGCCTGCCGGCGATCGTCATGAGTGAGCGGGAGTCACGTGGCGTGACTTTAGTGGGCATCGATCCCACACGTGAGATAGGACTGTCGTTTATTGGTAACCCGGTCGTCGAGGGTCGATCGCTCGAGTCGGTCGAAGATAACGGTATTGTCATCGGGCAGCGCATGGCTGAAAAACTGGAAACCCGGATTGGCAAGCGGATTGTCATAATGTTGCAGGACAAAACCAGTGAAGTGGCCGACCGGGGCTTTCGTATTGTCGGGCTGTTTAAGGCCGAACTGGAAGCCACTGAAACCGCCTATGTATTCACTGGCCTTAGCACGGCACAAACACTCGTTGGTATGGCCAACGAGATCTCCGAGATCTCGCTGGTTACCAGATCTCGGGAAAAGCTCGATCCTCTGGTAGCGCGCCTGCGCAAGGCTACACCGCAGTTTGAGTCCCTGTCATGGCAGGAACTGGAGCCATTAGTGGTAACGGCGATGGCCGTTTACGAGAACTTTATCTTTATCTGGTACTTGATTATTTTTGTTGCCATGGCATTCGGACTGACTAATACCATGCTTATGGCAGTTTTTGAGCGCACCCGTGAAATCGGTTTACTGCAGGCACTGGGCATGCGGCCCCGCTCCATCGTCGGGCAGGTCCTGTTGGAATCGCTGATATTGCTTTTTCTTGGCGTATTGCTGGGAAACCTGATCGGCTGGTTAACCACGGATATCATTCTTCGTGACGGGGTAGATTTATCTGCTTTTGCACGCGGTACCGAACAGTTCAAGATAGGCAGCACTATGTATTTCATCTGGAGACTAGAAGATTTGCTAACCATCGATGCGCTGGTGATTGTGTTGGGCTTATTGGCCAGCGCCTACCCGGCCGTAAAAGCATCCCGTTACGTCCCTGTTGAAGCGATTGCAGGAAACTAAATTATGTTTACGGTTACCCTTAAGAGCGTCTGCAAAACCTTTGGTGAAGGCGAACTCGCCGTTAATGCCCTGACCGATGTTGATCTGGAAATCAATGCAGGCGGTTTCATTTGCCTTTCTGGCCCATCGGGCTCGGGTAAGACCACGCTATTGAACATGGTGGGTGGGCTGGATCGCCCCAGCAGCGGTGAGATCACGGTTATCGATAAACGCGTTGACCTTATGGACAAGGGCGAACTTGCTGAGATGCGCTTACACAGTATTGGTTTTATCTTTCAGGCCTATAACCTGATACCAGTGCTCACTGCACGCGAGAACGTTGAATTTGTCATTCAGCTGCAAGGCATGCCAGCGGACATGCGGCACCGGAAAGCCAGTGACATACTGAATGAAGTCGGGCTGGATGGCCTTGAAGACCGTAAGCCGGCGGAGCTTTCCGGTGGCCAGCAACAACGTGTCGCTGTTGCCCGTGCGCTGGTCTCAGAGCCTGCCCTGATACTGGCCGATGAACCCACAGCTAACCTGGATTCGGTAACTGCCCAAACCCTGATGGACCTATTGCGCCACCTGAACGACGATCGCGGCATTACTTTCTTGATCGCAACCCATGACAAACTCGTTATGAGTCACGCCCGACGCCTACTGCAAATGCAAGACGGNCAGATTATTAATGATATCCAGCAGCGTTAGCCGTGCTGCCAGTTTAATTGGCAGTCTNGCCTGCCTGTTAGCCCCCCTTATCCTGAGTTCGCCCCTTGCNNGGGCCGAAAACTGGAATATCAGCGGCCAGGCGAAGTACTTTCTNTCCCACAGCCGTTACGATGTCGATAACGTTTTTGCTGCGGCTGNCAGCCNGTCNCCGANTGATCATCACTTAAATTTACGTTTATCTGCCANTCNACGTTGGGGGAANCGNTGGGATACTGTTATTCATTACACTGCTAGTGCGCTTAGCGCCGATTCCATCGAAGCCGCCCGCAGTNTTGCTGCCCTGCCCACGNTGGCGNGTTACGNCAGTCCCAATGATGATGCCCGGTTATTCAACCTCACCTCNGTGGTGAGCGACCAGGGGAAAAACCTACAGGCTCATCGATTCGATCGCTTATCGGTTGGTTACAGTGAAACCGGGTATGTGTTTCGTTTTGGACGCCATGCGGTAAGCTGGGGAAATGGNATGATTTTCCANCCCATGGACATCTTCAATCCATTTTCACCGACGACTATCGACAAAGAATATAAGCCGGGCGACGACATGGCCTACCTGCAAAATCTATTGGCTAGTGGCAATGATTTGCAGAGCGTGCTGATTCCTCGCCGTGATATAGCAAGTGGCGACTTACGTGCAGATGAATCTTCACTGGCGATGAAATATCACCACTATACNGGTGGCGGCGCGGATATGGATTTTCTGGCAGCCAGGCATTATGGCGAAAACCTTGCCGGNTTTGGTTTTGCCATCGACTGGCAAGGCGCGGTGATCCGTGGCGATTTGGTCAATGTCTGGGCCNCCGCTGGAACTACCGTATCCGGTGTNACCAGCATTAACTACTCATGGGTTTGGNGCGGCCATAATATGAGTGGCTACGGTGAATACTTCCGCAACGGTTATGGCATCTCTGACGGTAACTATANCGCCCTCGCCTTGACGGCNAACGCTGCCCTGATGAGCCGTATCTCACGCAGGGAAATCTTTACCTTGGGCAAAGATTATGTAGCCGGTNGTATTACCATAGAGGCAACACCGCGCTGGCTGCTTAACGCGGNNCTGATCAACAACATGAATGACAATAGTTGGCTGNCCCAGTGGGTCGCCAATTTCGACTGGCAAGAAAATTGGACATTGCTAGCAGGGACTAACTTGCCATTTGGCGCCAAGGGCACAGAATATGGCGGTATCGAAGGTGCCNCATNGGGGGAATATATTGGTGGCGGTAAGTCGNTGTTTCTGCAGATCGCACACTACTTTTGAGCGCGCTCNCCTGACCACACTAGACTTCCCTGTTACCTACCCCATTTCCCCGAGCCAGGCCTGAATCCAGAGCACCCTATGGTTTAGTGCAACAAGTACAAAGGCCACTCACTTTTTGTCATTGACNAGCACGCACCGCTGAAATCTGGTGAGGAAATGAAACTCAACCTCGGCCGTAAGCTGGAAAGTCCTGCTCGNCTCATTGGCTCGATAAACNCCCATTGGGTGCCGGTCAGGCCTTGGGTCATGCTGTTCTCCGGTTATCTTCATAATCTAATTCAGTATACTATTATAAATCATTGATATTTAAGAGATGAACTCTAATGACTAATTGTGTAACGTGGTGATAGCGGTCACATTCTTGTTACTCGGCCAATGGTATAAAGTAAGCCACAAATGCCTTTTAGTTGAAAATTCAGGTAATTGCTTAATGTACTTTCCACTAACAACAACCTGGCAGCCAACCCCGGAGGTCCCGGTGGTTGAACTCCTGGGCGATTCTGGCAAGGTTTAAATCCTGATCGTAATATCTGATTACTTCTCATTGGGCAACACTGAGCCTTAGGCGATCCTGATTAACTACGCGAGGAACCTGTTGCAACTGACCGAACCATGAAAAACATCTGGCCATTGCTGTTGCTGCTTACCATGGCAAGTTCAGCTATGGCGGAAACCCGTGGGCTGACAGAATTAACTGTTTTTGATCCGACAGGTCAGTCGATCGACCTGTACCAGGGCAGTTATGCGCTGCTGATTGGNGCAAGCGATTACCAGGACCCCAAGTGGCCCGANATCGGCAGCATTCCGCGAGAGCTTGACAACGTCGAGAGAATTCTCAANGCGCAGGGGTTTTCGGTGGAAAAACATCTTGACCCGACTAAGCGNGAGATGCNGNACCAATTCGAGGATTTCGTCGATAAGTACGGTTACGACCAGGGTAACCGCCTGCTGTTCTTCTACGCTGGCCATGGCTATACCCGCAAGGACGGCAACAAAGGCTACCTGGTGCCGGTCGATGCGCCCAGCCCACTGGAGGACGAGAAGAATTTCCTGCGAAAAGCACTGTCCATGGACCGAATCCTCACCTGGGCAAGAGAAAGCGAGGCCAAGCATTCGCTNTTCCTGTTCGACTCGTGCTTCTCGGGCACCATATTCAANNNCCGGGCTCTNCCCGATCANCCGCCCGCAATCAGCAGTGCGGTCTCTCTGCCAGTGCGCCAGTTCATTNCCGCCGGCTCAGCTGGCGAGCCGGTGCCGGCCCAAAGCACTTTCACCCCGGCTTTTATCGATGCCCTCGAANACGGCNNCGGNGACCTCAACGAAGACGGCTACGTCAGTGGCACAGAACTNGGCTTGTACTTGCAGCAAGAAGTACCCAAATACGTTAACCAAACCCCACAATTCGGCAAGATCAATGACTATGANCTCTCACGTGGAGATTTCGTGTTCGTGCTGCCCGGGGTGCGGCTCGCCAAGGCGCCCAGCGACACCGANCTGCGNCCCCTTGCTGGCAATGCTGACAACTCCTTGATTACCGTCGATGCCAAAGTGCTGGAGCTCGAGTTCTGGCAGAGCATCAAGGACAGCAANAACCCCGATATGTACCGGGCCCACCTGGAGCAGTTTCCCGATGGCGCCTTTGCCCGACTGGCAGAACAAAAACTGCTGGAGTTAGAGGAACAAAAACGTAACGCCGAACTGGCAAAACAACAACAGGAGATACAACGCCAGCAACAACAAGCCGACCAGGCTCCTGGTATTACCGGCCTTTGGATTGATAAGCATAAGTGCCATGTTTCGATTACGCGAAACGCCACCGGGGAACTCACCGGCGCCGCCTGGGGAACGTCTGGCGGCAGCATGCAGGTCACATTAGCCCCCGTGCCAAATTATGATCGACGTTTTGCCTGGAAGGCACGCATGCGAACTATTTTTGACTCATCCTTAAAAAGGCCCAGGAACCAGGGCAAATTCACTATCGATCTTTACGACAATGCAAAGTTACATACGACTTATTCATTATGCGCGCGCGGGGCTGGCCAGAATAAAGCCATTTTTCGCAGAGCAAGTTCCTTATCCGCTTATAGAGTAGAACCCCCCAAGTGGTACGTAGCAATTGCTGAGTGAGTGGAATCAGAAAGCATCACATCGAGCAGATTCTTTCAAACATGAGAACAACAGTCCAAAGTATCATCGGCCTTGTTGCCCTGCTAACACTGTGTAGCAGCGGAAATGCCCAGGATATCTCCATGCGCTATGGTTTCGTCGGCAAGCACGAGGACCACGCACTTTTTGTCATTGACGAAGGTGCGCCGTTGAAGTCTGGTGTACGAGTAAAACTCAACTTCGAGTACCCAGCCGGCGCCTGGCTTTATGTTTGTTACCTCTCCAGTAACGGCATCTATTCATTGTTGTTCACCTCTATCGCTTACCGGGATATTTCCTCGCTGTCGCTCACCTCTGCACAGGATACCGATGCGGAGTCTGTCTATGGCTCACTGGGCTGGCTGACGCTGGACCAAAACACGGGCACTGAGACATTCTTCCTAATCGCTTCCGTAGAGCGCCTGCAGGTGTTTGAAAAACTGATCAGCAACTACGACCGCGCAAATGGCAAAAGCCGCAAACGCTTCGCCAAACGAATCAGCCAGGCGCTGGAGAACTTGCCCAGCCAACTGGCCGAGGCACCCAATATACAGTTCGTAAAAAGGCTGGAAAAACCAGTCATAGGTGGCGCCACCTTTCGTGAACTTACCGACGATGGCCTGTCTGAACATAGCCTCAGCCATGAGGCTACCGGCACGCATATCATCCACGTCGCATTCACCATCGATCACCAGTAGCCCTAGTTGGAACGGCGCATCCTCTCTTTACGAACGCTTATTCTTGGTAATGCACTGGTATTAGCGCTCGTTTACTCCTTACACGCTTTGTTTCCGACAGCGCTGCTCGGTTTTGAACTGAAGATTCTGGACAGCCGCTTCCAGGCACGTCAGGCCCTCGGCCTCGCGCCTGCGTTCAGTGAGCAACTCGTTCATATCAATATCGACAGCTACTCCAAGGACCAATCCGGTGACTCACTCTGGGAGAAGAAGGTCTATGCGAAGCTGATTCAGGAAATTGCCAAAGGTTACCCAGAGGCCATTGCCTGCGATATCATGTTCGTAGAATGGGCTGACCAAGCAGACAATGCATCGGTGGTCAATGCCGTAATCGAAGCCGGCAATCTAGTGAGCCCTTTTCTTTTTAGCGAAACGGCCGATGCCGCCAGTCAACCGCCACCACAGGCAATGGGGCTGACTATCAATCCCCGCCTCGCGCCGGGCAGTGCCCGACATGCCACCGGCGTACTGGTCGGCCCCATCGAGGACCTCATGGAGCACTCAGCTGGTTTGGGGTTCGTGAACCTGTCCCCCGATGCAGACGGAGTAATTCGCCGGGTGCCTGTCGTTGTTGAAATGTCTGGAGCGCTGGTGCCATCTTTTTTTCTGCAGGCACTTGCGATACAACTCGATTACGATCTTGAAAACATCAGCGTGGTAGATCGCTCGCATATCATCTTGCGGGATTTTCCTGCCGGGAGTAGCGGCCCACCCCGGGACCTACCTTTGCCCCTGGATGAAGATGGCAATCTCATCGTCAACTTTTCTGGCCCACTGAGCCTTAAGAATTACCCGCATTCCTACAGCGCGTGGGATTTATTAAAAAAGACACCCGCACGACCAGACTTCTCTGGAAAACTGGTGTTTCTAGCGGACACTTCGCCGCAAAACAGCCAATACGGCGACATCAGTCCCATGCCACTAGATAATGCGTTTCCGCGTGCTTACATCTGGTCCAACGCTGCCAATTCGCTACTAGCCGGCGCCTTCGTTACACCGGTAGGCTACGGCTTTGGGGTTATTACTGCACTGCTGCTTTGCACCTTGGTGGTGCTTGCTGCCTGGCGTTTCAACACGGTGTGGTTTGGCGTTATCTCACTCGGCTCGCTAGTGTTCTATAGTGCTATCGCGTTTGGCTCATTTGCGGTGGCGGGCTGGCTGTTACCAGTATTATCAGTACTGCTGCCGCTGGTCGGTGTTTATCTATTCTCCAGCATTTATCGTTATGCCCAACTGGAACGCTACGAAGGGATTCTGGAGGGCAGCCTAAAAAGTTATCTCTCTCCCGTACTCATGGACCGGATCAAAAGCGACCCGGGTCTGCTCAAACTCGGCGGTAACCGAAAACGTATCACGGTGCTGTTTAGCGACATCGTCGATTTCACGTCTTTCTCAGACCAAGCCGATCCACAGGAGATACAGGATGTGCTGGAGACGCATTTCAGTGATGCCGCCTCGATCATATTCGCCGAAGACGGTATCGTGGACAAATACCTGGGTGATGGCATCCTGGCGTTTTTCGAAAATGACGGCGAAAACCTGACCAGCGCAGTGCGCGCGACCCGCTGCGCCCTGCGCATGCAGGAACGGGCCATTGAACTTGACCGCCTCTACCGGTCACAGAACCGCTTCCCCTTCGCCATCAGAATCGGGCTTGCCACCGGCTATGCCTCGGTGGGTAATATCGGACCGGCGGAAAAGATCGACTACACGGTGATCGGCAGCGTGGTCAACCTCGCTTCACGCTTGCAGAGCGGGGGCGAACCAGGCAGTGTAGTCATAGAAAAAGACACCGGCTTTTTCATCAAAGACAAATACCACATCACCAGCCTCGGCCAGCGTGCGTTGAAGGGTTTTGCCGACCCGGTCGAGGTCTACGTTGTGGACGACTCGCGGGCTTGAGCCACATGAGGCCCTGAAAATTCCCGTTCTCGCGCTGCCTCCCGTGCGCCCCGGACCGTCTTTTGGCTTAGGCCAGTTTCAGACCGCTGTGGATGCAGAGTTGGGTTGTGTCCGGTTGATCAGGATAAGCCCGGCCGCAACCAAGACCACCGCCCCAATCAGGCTGGACCTCATCGTTTCCCCCAGTATCAGCCAGCCGAGCGCTACCCCGAACAGGGGCGAGAGAAAGCTGAAAGATGCCACGCCGGCAGCTGGATAGATCGACAATAACCAGAACCAGAAGGTGAAGCCGGCCGAAGCCACCACCACGATCTGGAAGGCAAGGCCCCAAAGGTGAATGGGCTCGAGTTCGCGCACATAGGGTGGGCCGAAAACGACCGCCGCCAGCAGCAGGACGGGTGCCGAAACCATAACCTGCCAGAACTGCTGCATTTCCGGTCTGACGCGGGATATTGCTGTGCTGCGCGCGCACAATGCAACGCCCGCCCAGCCAAGGGCCCCGGCCAGGGCACATAGATCACCGGCCAGGCTAGCCTCGCCCCCATCCGCGCCGCGATCAATGATCGCCAATGATACTCCGCCAAAGGCCAGTGCCAGGCCCAGCGCCCTGGGCCCGGTGAGCCGTTCGCCCGGCAACAGGAAATGCGCCGCCAGCGCCAACCAGACCGGCATGGAATAGAAGATCACCGATGTACGGATCACAGTAGTCAGGTCGAGCGCCAGAAATAAAAAGACGAATTCAATCGCAAACACCGAGCCGATCAGGAAGCCGGCCCCGATTGTTCCTTTCTCAAACGCCAGACGCTGGCCGCGCAACCGTAACCAAAGCCAGATGCACAACACAGCACCGGCTGAACGTACGCCCGCAAAAAAAACCGGCTGCAACCCATCGTTCACAACCTTGATGACCACTTGATTAAAGGCCATTAGCAGGGAAAAGCCGATCAGCGACGCGGCCCCGAAGGTATCGATATAGTCTTTGCGTTCCATTACCAGCGCTCTTAATCTCTAGAGTCACACCCGATTCCCGAACACACAATGCACTTGGTGGTCAACATTCCGATCAAGGAGTGTCACGGAGTATAGAGAACACCAATAACCTTTTTGCCCACTGAGTTTCCCCCACTGCTACATTTTGCATGCACATTTATGTTTTTCCATCTAGGCAGAGGCAATCTCCATGGTCCTTGCTGGCCGGTGCCCAGCCGATCTCCACATTGCGTACCCCGATCAAGATTCAAGCGCCAGTAAGGGCGCTGACCCGTTCGAGCAGGGCGCGGTTGCCCTCCAGAAAATCCAACGTGGCAAGGTCTTTGGGGGCCACCCAACGCAGGGACTGGCCCTCGAGGCCTTTCGCCTCGCCATGAAAGTCAGTCACCAACCATAGGTGCAGTTCCACCTGCCGGTCCAAATAGCTATGCCGCGCCGTAAAAAGTGGCTCGGCAACCCTGACCTGTAGGCCGAGCTCTTCGCGAAACTCGCGCACCAGCGCGCTGAACACGGTCTCGCCCGGTTCTAGCTTGCCACCGGGAAACTCCCATTGGCCGGCATAGTCCTTGCCCTGGGGGCGCTGACCAACCAGCAGGCGGCCGCTGGCATCCGCTGCGATGCCGACTGCTACGACCAGGTATCCCTCAGGTGCGGTAGTCGGCATTGATGCGGATGTAGTCGTGCGTGAGGTCACACGTCCAGACCCTTGCCTTAGCTTTGCCTACACCCAGGTCCAACTCTATAGAGACATCGGCCCCTTTAAGGTGTTCGGTCACTAGGGCCTCGTCATATTGCACGACCCGCTCGCCCTTGTCGGCAATCACCACGCCACCCATCGCTACCGAGAGCTTGTGCTGGTCAAGCCTGGCGCCGGATTTGCCCACAGCCATCACCACCCGTCCCCAGTTGGCATCCTCACCGGCAATGGCTGTCTTGACGAGTGGTGAATTGGCGACCGCAAACGCCGCCTTGCGCGCCGCCTGAGAGGAACTCGCCCCGCGCACTGTCACGGTGATGAGCTTACTCGCCCCCTCACCGTCACACACGACTTGGATGGCGAGATCAAGCAGAACCTCGTTCAGTGCAAGCCGAAAGGCCTTGAGAGCGGGATCATTCGCAGAACAGGGTCTTTGGTTGCACGCTTTGCCGGTGGCCGCGAACAACACGCTGTCACTGGTCGAGGTGTCGCTATCCACGGTGATGGAATTGAAGGACCTTGCCGTACCCGCTGCCAACAGTGGCTGCAGTATCGCCGCCGGAACACATGCATCGGTGAAAATAAATGACAGCATGGTGGCCATATCCGGCGCAATCATGCCCGAGCCTTTGGCAATACCGACTATCGTGACCGGCGTGTTACCAATCAATGCCTGGCCCATGCAGCCCTTGGGATAAGTGTCGGTGGTACAGATCGCGCGGGCAGCAGCTTGCCATGGACCGGGTTTCAATCGACGCTTAATCCCGGGTAGTGCCCGGACAATACGCTCGACTGGCAGCGGCTCACCGATGACCCCGGTCGAGGCGAGCAACACTTCACCTGGCCGGCAGCCCACCGCCTTCGCTGCCTGCACAGCCGTGGTACGCACATCGCGCATACCCTGGGTACCGGTAAAAGCATTGGCATTACCACTATTGATCAAGAAAGCGCGGGCGCGCCCCCGGCTCGCCACTTTGCGGCTCCAAAGTACCGGGGCTGCTGCCGTACCAGAACGAGTGAACACGCCGGCCACCGTAGTGCCGGGGTCCAACGCGGCCAGCAGCAAATCGTCACGACCACGGTACTTGATGCCGGCTCGTGCCATTGCCAGGCGCACACCGGCGACTGCCGGCATATGCGGAAACCGCGTTGGGGCGAGAGGAGAACGCTTGAGATCGGGCACTGGGAGCTGCGCGGTAAACAGCTAGAATTTGCCGTGGCAATGCTTGTACTTCTTGCCAGAACCGCAGGGACAGGGTTCATTGCGCCCGACCTTGGGGGCGGCGCGCACGAAAGGCTGTGCTGCTGAATCTGGCCCCGCCGGTGGTGCGGCCAGTGGCCCCGCTACCGACCCGCCAGCCTGGGCCGCGACCGGTAGCGGCGCTTCTTCTGCCAGCGCCTGCGGATGCAGGAACTGGCGATCCTGCTGGTCCTGCCGGCGGCGCGCCATCTCCATGTCCTCGACCTGTGCCTCGGTTTGAACCTGGATCTTGGCCAGCAGCGTCACCACCTCGTGCTTTACCCGCTCGAGCATCTCGGTGAACATCTCGAATGCTTCGCGTTTGTACTCCTGCTTGGGGTTCTTCTGCGCATAGCCTCGCAGGCCAATACCCTGGCGCAGGTGGTCCATGTGCGCGAGGTGTTCCTTCCACTGCTCGTCCAACACCTTCAGCATCACCGCTTTCTCCAGGTGGCGCATGATTGGCTCGCCCACCGACTCGACCTTCGATTCGTAGGCACCGTTGATCTCGTTTTCAATCCGCTCGCGTAGGTTCTCCTCGTGCAGTTCGTCGTCTTGGTCCAACCACTGTGCGACCGGCAGCGCAAGTGCAAACTCTGACTCCAGNTCCGTCTCCAAACCCGGGACGTCCCACTGTTCATCCAGACTCTGCGGCGNAATATGGCGANTAATAATCTCGTTGATGACCTCCAGCCGGGTGGCATTCACGGTTTCGGAGATGTCATCTATCGCCATCAGGGTGCTGCGCTGGTCATACACCACCTTGCGCTGCTCATTAGCCACGTCATCATATTCCAGTAATTGCTTGCGGATGTCGAAGTTGCGCCCTTCGACCTTTTTCTGCGAATTCTCGATGGCGCGAGTCACCCAGTTGTGTTCGATGGCCTCGCCCTCTTCCATGCCAAGTTTTTCCATCAGGCCGGAGACCCGTGCCGAGCCGAAGATGCGTAGCAGATTGTCCTCCATCGACAAGTAGAAATGACTAGTGCCGGGGTCGCCCTGGCGTCCGCAGCGACCGCGCAACTGGTTGTCCACCCGGCGGGATTCGTTGCGCTCGGTGCCAAGCACGTAGAGTCCGTTGGCCGCAATCACCTGTTCATGGCGGCGCTGCCAATCGCTTTCGACTTGCTGGCGCTGTGCGTCATCCACCTCATCAAGGTCGGCGAGTTCCATCTCGAGGTTACCGCCAAGTACGATATCGGTACCGCGGCCTGCCATGTTGGTGGCAATGGTCACGGCACCCGGCTGCCCAGCCTGGGCAATGATGTGGGCCTCGCGCTCATGGTGTTTGGCGTTCAGTACCTCGTGGTCGATGTTTTCCTTACGCAGCAGGTCAGCGAGGTATTCCGAGGTTTCGATAGAGGCGGTACCCACCAGGACCGGCTGCTGGCGTAACTGGCATGCTTTGATATCGTCGATGATCGCCCCGAACTTCTCTTCCTGGGTGCGATATACCAGGTCCGCAAGGTCATTACGGATCATCGGCTGGTTGGTGGGGATCACCACCACCTCGAGTCCGTAGATCTGCTGAAACTCGACCGCCTCGGTATCTGCCGTACCGGTCATGCCCGCAAGTTTGTCGTACAGGCGGAACAGGTTTTGGAAAGTGATCGATGCCAGCGTCTGGTTTTCCTGCTGGATAGCCACCTTTTCTTTTGCCTCGACCGCCTGATGCAGCCCCTCGGACCAACGCCGACCTGCCATCATGCGGCCAGTAAACTCGTCAATAATAACGATCTGATTGTCACGCACGATATAGTCGACGTCGCGCTGGAACAGCGTGTGGGCTCGCAACGCGGCGTACAAATGATGCATTAGGCTTATGTTGGCAACGTCGTAGAGACTGGAATCTTGGTCCAACAAACCCGCCTCTGCCAACAGGTTTTCAGCGTTCTCGTGACCCTGCTCGGTCAAGAAAACTTGCCGTGCTTTCTCATCCACTGAGAAATCCCCAGGTCCTTCCTCCTCGGCTTGGCGCGTGAGCGAGGGAATGATGCGGTCGATCTGCGTATACAGTTCACTGCTGTCATCCGTGGGCCCAGAAATGATGAGCGGTGTTCGCGCTTCGTCTATGAGGATAGAGTCGACCTCGTCGACTACCGCGAAATCCAACGAACGTTGCACTTTTTCTTCAACGCTAAATGCCATGTTGTCGCGCAGGTAATCAAAGCCGAACTCGTTGTTGGTGCCGTAGACGATGTCGCAGGCATAGGCCTCGCGCTTGACCTGCGGCTCCTGCCCCGACACCACCACCCCGACCGTGAGCCCGAGGAAACGGTAGATCTTGCCCATCCACTCGGAGTCACGCTGAGCCAGGTAGTCGTTCACGGTAACCACATGCACCGTGTTGCCACAAACAGTATTGAGATAGGCGGGCAGCGTCGCGACCAGAGTCTTGCCCTCGCCAGTGCGCATCTCCGCAATCTTGCCCTCGTTTAAGACCATGCCGCCGATCAACTGGACATCGAAATGGCGCTCCTTCAAGGTGCGCTTCGAGGCCTCGCGCACCACGGCGAAGGTCTCGGGCAACAGGGAGTCGGCGCTTTCCCCGCCGCTCGCGCGCTCACGAAATTCGCGAGTCTTGGCGACGAGCAGCTCGTCGGAGAGGCTTTCGATACCCGTTTCCAGGGCATTGATCTCCCGAACCGTCTTGCGCATCTTGCGCAATAGGCGCTGGTTACGACTGCCGAATACTTTGGTAGCTGCCTTGCTGAACATTAGCTGTGGGTATACCGGGCCTGGGCCCCCTATCGGAGAATCGTGCTTCAGGTCTACGCCTGCCCCTGTCACCGCGGGCTGCAGGAGGCTACTATGACAACCTGAACAGGATCGGTGTCAGCAGGTGACGCCGACAGTGGATTTTATCATGGGCGATTCTTCTTTCACGCACCTCGGCCAATTGATCGGTAATCTGCCAGGTTTGCCGGCCGAGTCAGATCGGGCCAAAGCGGTGACCCAACAGCAGGCATGGCGGAAGGTGGCCGGCGATGAAATCGCCGCCCATACCGAGGTACAAGTCGAGAACAGGAACTGGCGGATCGTTGCCGATGCACCGGTGTGGGGCCATGCCGTCAGCCAACGGCGGCAGGCGCTACTCGAGGGGCTAACCCAAGCAGGGCTGCAGCCAGTAGACCTCATGGTCGAGGTGCGCCCACCCCGCACACCAGTGTCGACACCGGCACCAGTCCGGCAGCAAAATCCCCTGGACCCGGATTCAGCCGAGCTGCTTCGACAAACAGCCCACGGGCTCAAGTCTCGGGATCTCGCCGAGTCACTTAATCGACTCAGTCGTCACACCAGCAAGAACCGCTCGTCCTGAGCCCGGTTGCGCCGGTAGTTAGCTGCCCTGCCAAATGGGTTTGCGCTTCTCGGCGAACGCCCGGGCCCCCTCCAGTTGATCTTCACTGGCATAGAGTCGGTCCACGGTCGCGAATCGGCGGCTGGTAATACCGTTAAGCGCATCCTGGAAACACATACTCTCAGCGGCGCGGGCAACCTCCTTGATGGCGGCAAACACCAGCGGGGGGCCATCGGCCAACGTTGTGGCAAGCGCCCGCGCCCGCTCCAGCAGGCCGTCGGCCGGAAGCACTTCGTTCACCAAGCCCCAGTGATGGGCCTCCGCCGCATCCATCCAGCGCCCAGTAAAGAGTAGTTCCATGGCGATGTGGTAGGGAATGCGCTTGGGTAATTTCAGCGTAGCGGCGTCGGCAATAGTGCCGGAATTGATCTCGGGAAGGGCGAAGGTGGCATGCTCAGCCGCCAGAATCAGGTCGGCCGACAACGCCCACTCCAGGCCGCCGCCACAGCAGATGCCGTTGACTGCGGCAATAACGGGTTTATTTAGCTCGGGTAACTCCTGCAAGCCACCAAAGCCACCCACGCCGTAATCACTGTCCACCGCCTCACCGGCAGCCGCTGCCTTGAGATCCCACCCCGGGCAGAAGAACTTCTCACCAGCGCCAGTGATGATGACTGCCCGTAGGTCGGGATCATCTCGAAATGAGGCGAAAATCTCACCCAGCAAGCGGCTGGTTGCTACATCAATGGCGTTGGCTTTGGGCCGGTCCAGCGTTACCTGCAGCACGGCACCCCTTTTTTCTGTACGAACGCAATCATCGGTCATCGTTGCTTACTCCCACGGCTTTAGGAATCATGGAAAAACTCTCCATCCGGATTCTCTGGTGCAGCACATACTCTCCCCTTGCAGCACAACTTTCAAAGGCCCGGACTACACGGGGATGACAAATATCGTCGCGGCTGTAACGGTTGTATGCAAGGGACATCATATCTGTAACGAAGGCATTGAAGTCAGGATAACGATCCTCACTCAGGTAATAACTCCTTCGGCGGGTATGAGGTTGACGCAGCAGTGTTCTCCCCAGCGCCTGTATCGCAAGCGCCTGAACTTCAGTCTCGTCGTGGAAGTCTTGTGTTACCACCTGCCAACTGCCCACCGGCTCGGGTTCTACCACACATAGTGTGCCACCCTTACGCAGCACCCGGCAGGCTTCGTCGAGTGCCTGGCCCATTGAGTCTTGCGGCACATGATGTAATGACCAGTGCAGCAGCGTACAGTCAAATGTGTCATCGGCGAGTGGCAGCGCGTGGGCACTACCACGAACTCGTGACGCAAGAACGCCCTCGCCGATTTGTGGGTCAAGGGCGGTGACGCAATAACCCTGCTGGGCCAGTTCATCACTTAGCGCACCGGTGCCACAACCGATATCCAGTAAGGTATTTAGCCCAGCGCCGAGAAACTCAAGCAGCGCATCAAAAGGTCGGGCGACAACCGCCTGCGCCGGATCTGTGGTTACGCTTTTCATACCCCTGGCTATCCGGGCACCCGCCGCAACAAGGCATCGACCGCCACCACGCCACGCCCCCGCGGACGCACAATCAGCGGGTTGATATCGAGCTCGGCCAGCACCTGGCGCTGGGCCAGCGCCAGGTCTGAGACCGCGAGCAGTACCTGTAGTAGCGCCTCGCTGTCACCCATGGGGCCGCCTCGAAAGCCCGTCAGTAACGGATATACCTTAAGGGAGCGTAGCGCCGCCTCCAGTTCTGCTCGATTCGTCGGTACCAGTACTACCGTGCTGTCGCCAACCAGCTCGGCCAACACACCGCCGCTGCCGATCATCATCCACGGCCCGATGCACGGATCATGCGCTACACCGACGATCAACTCGCACACAGCATCAGCCACCATCTCCTCGACCAGTAACTGAGGGTTATGGTGAATTAGTGTTGTGGCGTGATCGAGGAGTTCCTCCTCGCTGCGTATGTTTAGCACCACTGCACTGTGCTCACTCTTGTGTGTCATGTTCGAATCACAAACCTTAAGGACGAGCGGAAAGCTGAGCGCCTGCGCCACGCCTCGCAATTGCCTAAGATCATTTACCACCGTACCCCGGGGGATAGCGACACCCGCCGCAACGAGGTACTGCTTGGACGCCCACTCGTTCAGTACCAAGCCGGACTCCTGGAAGGGTGTCGGACCTGGCAGTAGGGGTAACAATGGGTACTGCCATGCGCGGCCGATAGTTGCTGCGGCGGCCGCCGCATCCAGTGCCTGCTCAACCCCGCACAGCGGTGCGATCCTCTTCGCCATGAATGACCGCGCTGTCACCTCCGGTAGGTTCTCTGGCAGAGTGGCCACCACTGCCGTCGCCGCACCGGTGTCACGGGCCGCCCGGCAAATGGCATTGATTGCTGGCTGCCAAGTCTCCAATGTGCAGCGGTCGGCGCGGGGAAGATCCAGCACCAGCATCGATAGATCAAAACCACAACCCAGCATGGCGCGGAAACTCGTGTATAAGAGTTCCTCACAATTCCAGTTGAAGGTGTGGTAGTCCAGGGGATTGGATACCACCACCAGATCATTTAATGTTTCGGCCACGGCATCATGCTGCGCGGCATTGAGTTCCGGAAACACCAAATCGCGGGTGGCCGCTGCATCGGCCATCAGAGATGCCTCACCGCCCGAACAACTCATGGAACACAGGCGGTTACCGCCCAGTGGGCCATGTACATGCAACAGTTTCAGGGCTTCGATGAGAGTATTTAGGTCGTTTACGCGGGCGATACCCAGCCGCTTCAGTAAGGCACCGGCCACCTCATCCACTCCGATCATCGATGCCGTGTGCGTCATTGCGAGACGCGCGCCATGTTCAGTGCGCCCGGCCTTAAGAGCAACAACTGGAAGTTCGCGCTCGCGGGCACGAGACATCACTTGCTGAAGCGCACAAACGTCTACAAAACCTTCAATATACAAACCAACCGCTGTCACTCGCTGATCCAGTAGGACCACCTCTAGCGCATGAGCAAGATTAATCTGCGCCTGGTTGCCTAGGGCCACCAGGTAGGCCAGCGGCAAACCGCGGGCCTGCATAGTCAGGTTCAGTCCGATGTTGCTGCTCTGGGTAAACAGTGCAACACCTTGCTCTACCCGCTCACCACCTTGCTGGTCAGGCCATAGTAGAGCACCATCCAGGTAGTTGATAAGCCCGTAGCAGTTGGGCCCCAACACTGGCATGTCACCAGCGGCCTCCAACAGTGCCTCGGTCAGCGCCGCGCCGTCTTTAACTTCGCTGAAGCCAGAGGCATAACAAACGGCGCCGCCGGCGCCTACCCGTTTCAGTGCCGCAACGATTTCGACCGTCAGGTGGCGGTTAACACCAATGAAACTGGCATCAGGCACCCCGGGCAACGAGGCAACGTTTCGATAGCACAGATAGCCAGCCAGGTGGTCTTTTTGCGGGTGTACCGGCCAAATATCGCCAGCAAAACCCATCTGCTGGCACTGCCGGATTACCTCGGTCGCCTCGCGGCCACCGAATACAGCCACGCTGGACGGGCGGAACAGTCGTTCCAGGCTCACGGTACCCGCAAAGTGGGTCAGGACCAGTAGGGGCGCAGCATGTCGCGCGAGATGATATGCCGCTGGATCTCGCTGGTACCTTCCCAGATGCGCTCAACTCGGGCATCACGCCAGATGCGCTCCAGTGGCAGGGCCGACATCAAACCCATCCCACCGTGTATCTGGATGGCCTCATCTGCCACAAAGGCCAGCATTTCGGTAGTGAAGAGCTTAGCCATTGCGTAGTCGCTGTCGGTGACGGTACCCTGATCAGTTTTCCAAGCTGCTTTCAGAGTCAGAAGTTCTGCCGCCTCCAGGCGCATCTTCATCTCCGCGAGTTTGAAGCCCACGCCTTGAAAGCGCCCGATGAACTGGCCGAACTGCTTGCGCTGAGCTGCCCAGTCTGTTGCATTCTCCAACGCCCTGTACGCGCGGCCCAGGCACATGGCGGCAACCTGCAACCGTGTCGCCCCTAGCCAGTCATTCGCCACCGCGAATCCGTTATGCTCTTCACCTAATACTTGCCCAGCAGGGACTCGGCAATTGTCGAATTCAAGAATACAGTTATGGTATCCGCGGTGGGATACGCTGTGGTATCCGGTCCGCACGCTGAACCCAGGCGTACCCATGTCCACCAGAAAAGCGCTGATCAGTTTGCGCGGGCCACGGCTGGAGTCCTCCTCTCCGGTCGCGGCGAACAGGATCACGAAATCAGCGAGGTCGGCATGACTGATGAAATGCTTGCTGCCGTTGATGACGTATTCGCCACCATCGCGGTCGGCCCGACACTGCATCGAACGCAGGTCAGAGCCAGCCTCAGGCTCGGTCATAGCCAGACAATCGGTCTTCTCGCCGCGTATACACGGCAGCAGGTAGCGCTCGCGCTGCGCGCCGACGCAGGCCTGCAGAATATTGCTGGGCCGAGCAACCAGATACTGTAAAGCGAAACTGGCACGGCCAAGTTCCCGTTCGACCAGTGACAATGAAACCGCGTCGAGGCCACCACCACCAAGTGACTCGGGCATGTTGGCGGCAAAGAAACCCTGGGATATTGCACGCTCGCGTATCTGCTGGGCAAGTGCCGGTGGTACCTGGTCGCTTTGCTCGACCTCAACTTCATAAGGATAAAGTTCCTGCTCAGCGAATGCTCGAGCACTGTCGACCAGCATCCGTTGTTCTTCGCTCAAGGTGAATTCCATCCCTGCCCCCGTAGTTAATTCTAATCAGGATGGCGCCCGATTAAGTGCCGGCGTCCTCGTACGCCTGCCGGATATGCTGGCGGCGCTCGTTGAGCACCCGTCCGGCCCCCAGATCGACGCTTTGCAGAGCCTGCATGACGCCGATCAGCGCCTGATCCCGCACTTGCTCGAGCTCGGCGATGCTATGCACCCCGGCCTGGCGCTCGCAGCCTGTCGCCATTTTCTCGACTAACTCGTCCGTGACTACCGGCGGCTCCAGGCGCGTCCATGGGAATAACGCGGGGTCGAAGTGCTTGAGCATTTGCCGCATACCACCCGGCCCCCCGGCCAGATGAAAAATAAGACAAGTCCCCCAGATGGCCCAGCGCAAGCCGGGGCCGTAGGAGATCGCTGCATCAAGTTCCTCGGGGGTGGCCACATCGTCGTTGACTAGGTGCAGCAACTCGCGCCACAACGCTTCCTGCAGCCGGTCCGAGAGAAACCCGGGAACTTCGGTGCGGACCTTAAGCGGATACATGCCAAGGTCGGAATAGATGGATATCGCCGTGTCGATCACTGCGGTCGCAGTCTGCTTCCCGCCCAATACCTCTACCAATGGCAATAGATAAACTGGGTTAAAAGGGTGGCCCACGATCACCCGCTGCGGGTAGCGGCAAGCGGATTGGAACTCGCTGGGCAACAGCCCCGAAGTGCTGGAAGCGATGATGACGCTGGCATCGGCCACCGAGTCTGCCCGCGCATGCAGTTCTGTCTTAAGATCGATCCGTTCGGGCGCGCTTTCCTGAATGAAGTCGGCTGCCTGTGCCACATCCTCGGGACCCGCCATGAACCGTACTCGATCTATCGAGGCGCCGGGGAAAAGTCCGACACGCTCCAGTGCGGGCCAAGCGTTGTCGAGGGCCTCGCGCAGTCGTTTTTCAGCACCCTCGGCAGGATCCCATGCCGCCACGTCGAGCCCTCGGGCAAGCGCGCGGGCAACCCAACCCGCACCGATTACCCCAGTGCCCAGCACACCCAGAACGTTAATCTCACTCACGAGCTTTCCCTTTTCCGGCTCAGCATTGTGGCACAGTAGTAGGCGTGCGCGACTATCGCCGCGACGACACGCTGGTGCCGCTACGGAGCGAAACTATCGGAAAACCCGGCAACCGTGCCGGATCGACATGCCCCTTGGTGGGTCGCGCTAGGGTCGCGGAACCCGGGGAACTAGTGGGCGAAAGCGGGGTGGAAGAATGTCGCAGTGGTTGCGCGAGGGTCCTCGAACGAGACCAGTTCCCACGCCCCTTGCTGCTGTTCCATCACTCGTAGGAGGCGATTGTTCAATCCATGCCCGGACTTGTGGGCGCTGAACGCACCGATCAGAGGGCGTCCTAACAAATAGAGATCGCCAATCGCGTCCAAGACCTTATGTTTTACGAACTCGTCACCGTAACGGAGCCCTTCGTCGTTCAGCACCCGATACTCGTCCATGACGATCGCGTTGTCATAACTGCCACCGCGGGCCAGTCCCGCTTCCTGGAGTTCCTCGACGTCCTGCAGGAAACCAAAAGTACGGGCACGACTGATCTCCTTGATGAATGACGTCGTGGAGAGATCCACGCTAGCGCTCTGGCAGGAAGATTGCAGCGTAGGATGGTCGAAATCGATACTGAACGTCACTTTGAACCCATCAAATGGCTCAAACCGTGCCCACTTGTCACCATCGCGTACTTCAATGGGCCGGGTAATCCGGATGAATTGCTTAGGTGCGTTCTGCGCTTCGATACCAGCCGACTGGATCAAAAAAACAAACGGTGCTGCACTGCCATCCATGATCGGCACTTCGGTTGCGGTGAGTTCAACCAAGGCGTTATCGATGTTGAGACCCGCAAAGGCTGACATCAAGTGTTCGACTGTGGCGACCCGTGTGCCACCGCTTTCCAACGTGGTACACAATCGGGTATCGCCAACGTGATCGGGCGAGGCTTGGATTTCGACGACCGGATCGAGATCGATCCGGCGAAAAACGATGCCGCTGCCGGCAGGTGCTGGCCGCAGGGTCAGGTAGACTTTTTCGCCCGTGTGCAGGCCCACGCCAGTGGCCCGAATCACGTTTTTCAGGGTTCTTTGCCGAATCATCGGATGCGCTTCAACCATTATTTTCTCAAACTTTTCCGGCGCCCGGTGCACTCGAGCCACCGGCAACCCGACGAAAGTCTACATTAGAAGACCATTATTGTGTACCCCTTATTGAAAGGTTTTTACCCCTTTTGTTGCATAATTGGTCAATTAGTTCACAGATTTATCCTAACTATCTGTTTTTAAAAGGTTTAGTCGGCTTGGCGTCGTAAAAAAGCCGGCACATCGAGATAGTCCATGTCAACTGCTGCGTTGCCGCGACTATCCAGATCCACGGCCGTGCGTGGTCGGCGCCGAATGACCGTTGGCTGGTCGTAGTTAACCGCCTCCTGTGGGTCAGCTTCGATCTCACTATTCTTGACCAGGTGCATATCGGGCATGCTGGCACGGTTGCGGATACCCGTGGCTACCATGGTGACACGCAACTCGCCTTCCATAGCCGGGTCGAGTACGGTGCCGATTACCACGGTGCCGTCTTCGGACGCATACTCGTTCACGATCTCGCCAACCTGGGCGAACTCATCCAATTCCATGTCCGGGCCAGCCGATACGTTGACTAGCAGACCCTTGGCGCCATGGATGTCAACTTCCTCCAGCAATGGGCTGGACAGCGCGCTCCGGGCCGCAGTGATAGCGCGCTCATCACCGGTGGCCGTAGCCGATCCCATCATCGCCATGCCCATCTCGGACATAACCGTGCGCACGTCGGCGAAATCCACATTGATGAGTCCAGGCCGGGTGATCAGTTCCGATATGCCCTGGACGGCGTTGAGGAGCACCTCATTGGCACGGGCAAAAGCATCGAGCAATGTGACCTTGCCGCCCATCACCTCAAGGATGCGTTCGTTGGGAATGACAATCAAGGAGTCGACCAACTCACCGAGTTCTTTGATCCCCTGGTCAGCCGCCTCGATCCGCTTGTTACCCTCGAAACTGAACGGACGAGTTACCACTGCGACCGTCAGGATGCCTTTCTCCTGGGCCAACTGGGCCACCACCGGAGCCGCCCCGGTGCCAGTGCCGCCACCCATGCCTGCAGTGATAAAGACCATGTCGGTGTTCTCCAGTACCGCCGCGATCTTGTCACGGTCCTCTGTAGCTGCCTGCCTGCCGACGTCAGGGTTAGCACCGGCGCCAAGGCCTTTGGTCAGGCTCTCACCAAGTTGCAGCACCTTGGACACACTCGACCGGTGCAGTGCTTGTGCATCGGTATTGGCATTGAGGAAATCGACCCCTTCGAGACTGGCCGACAACATGTGATCGACAGCGTTACCGCCACCGCCGCCTATACCCAACACCTTGATGACCGCCTGTTGTCCTGAGGTTTCCATCAGCTCGAACATATCGTTCTCCTGTTAATGTGGTTATTCAAAAGAGCCTCTCTAAAACACCATCTTCCACCGTCTCTGTTCCATTGCCCATGCTTATTGCTACGCTGACCACAGGGTCAGTCCTGTCTGAACTGCCCCGAAAACCAGCTCTTCATCCGCCGGATCAAGTCCGTCGGCTTGGAATAATCCGCTGCCCCAATACCGCGCTGGTCGTGGTGCCGACGCCCGAACAACACCAGTCCCACGCCCGTTGAATAGATCGGGTTACGTACCACATCGGCAAGGCTGCCTGCGTATTGCGGCACCCCCAGCCGTACGGGCATGTGAAAAATCTCCTCGGCGAGCTCGACTATGCCAGTCAGTCGGGAACTGCCCCCAGTCAGGACCACACCGGTACCAAGCAGTTCCTCGAAACCGCTGCGGCGTAGTTCTGCCTGAACCAACAGGAACAATTCTTCGACCCGCGGCTCAATTACCTCGGCAAGTGTGGCGCGGGCCAACTTTCGCGGCGCCCGATCGCCCACGCTGGGGGTGTCTATCATTTCCCCTTCCGGCGCCAATTGGGCCAGCGCACTGCCAAACTTCTTCTTCAACTCCTCTGCCGCTTGGGTAGGTGTGCGCAGAGCGACCGCAATATCGTTGGTGACCTGGTCACCGGCTATAGGCAGCACCGCAGTGTGGCGTATCGCGCCTTCAGTGAACACGGCGATATCGGTGGTACCGCCACCGATATCTACTAGGCAAACGCCCAACTCTTTCTCATCGTCGTCGAGTACCGCGTAACTGGAAGCAACCTGCTCGAGCACGATATCGTCAACCTGCAGGCCGCAACGCAGGATGCACTTGGCGATGTTCTGCACGGCGCTGACTGCACCGGTGATGATGTGCACCTTGGTTTCCAGCCGCACGCCGCTCATCCCGATCGGCTCACGAACACCCTCCTGTCCGTCGATGATGAAGTCCTGTGGCAGGATGTGCAGCACGCGCTGATCGTTGGGGATGGCCTGTGCTTGGGCCGCATCAAGAACGCGCTCGATATCGCCCTGACTCACTTCTTCCCGGTCACGAACCGCGACCACGCCGTGCGAATTCATGCTGTTGATGTGGGCACCGGCAATGCCTGCGTAAACCGAAGCGATCCGGCACTCGGCAGTCAATTCCGCCTCTTCGATCGCACACTGGATAGACTGGACGGTGGACTCGATATTGGCGACCACACCCTTGCGCAGTCCCCGTGACTGGTGCTGGCCAACACCGATGATCTCGATCTCGCCATTAGCGGTTACTTCGCCGACCACTGCTAGCACCTTGCTGGTACCGATATCCAGCCCAACGATCAGATCATCCATCGACTTTTTGCTCATGCGTTTACCTCTACTCTGCAGGCGCCGTGGCTCTGGCCAACTGCAGGTTTTGATCACCCCCGTTGCGCCACTGCACGGCAAAGCCGTTGGCATAACGCATATCTACGCGGCCTATCGCGTTGCTATGCTCATGCAGGGCAAGAACAAACCCAGCCGTGAAACGGCCAATCTTGAGTAGCGGCTCGCCGCGGCCAATGAGGATCTCAAAAAAATTTCCCGCCCCGGCGTGCGACACCGCAACCCGCAACAGCCAATCACCCGCCCGGGTCAATACCACCTCGGCCGGCTCGAGGCCTGCGCTGATGAGAACCGGCGCCATCTCCAGGAAAGCGTCAATCAGGGTATGGCGATCTGCGAGTGCCGCCTTCAGCACCGGCATACTCGTCAGTCGCCGTGTCGGGGGAAGATTCACATACTCGTCAACTTCCGGGCCTATACGGTCGAGTGCCATGAAACGGGCGAGTGCTGCAGTCTCCACGATTGCAATCGACAGAGAATCCGGCCAGATCCGCCGAATGGATGCGCGGTAGACCCGGGGTAAAGCCTCAAGCGCCCGTTCCATGCTATCCAGGTCGGCCGTCAGGTAATTCCCACCGAGACTACGCCATGCTGACCGCTCCAGCACCCCCCGATCCACCTGCTGCAATGCGGAATCGACAGTGATCCGATCGATGGTGAAGTAGCCTGAACGCAGTACTTGATCAGTCGCAACAGCCATAATCAGCAGCATGCTGACCAGAGCGATCAGTGGCCCGGTTCGGCGCCGGACAGGATTCAGCGCCGGACCCGTAACAGGCGCTGGCACGAACACACTCCTGGCCGTCACGATGTCACCCCTGCTATCCTGACCTCGGGTTCCAGGGCCACGCCAAGTTGGTCTGCGACCTGCAACTGGACCTCGCTGATCAGTGCCTCGATGTCGCCGGCTGTGGCCCCACCCTCGTTGATGATGAAATTGGCATGCTGAGCCGAGACCACCGCACCGCCGTGCCGGAGCCCTTTGAGGCCTGCCGCTTCTACCAGCCGGCCGGCATAGTCGCCAGGTGGGTTGCGAAATACCGAACCGGCGTTGGCGCTCTGCACGGGCTGCTTGCCGGCCCGCTCCGCCAGTAGCGAGTGAATCTTTGTGCGGCCAGGCGTTTTGCCGTCCGGGTGCAAGGTGAAATCTGCGCTAATGAACCAGGTCTCGGAGGCGACCGATACCGAACGGTAACCCACCTCGAAGGCGTCCGCTGGCTGCCGGCTGATGCGACCCCGGCGGTCGATGACCTCGACCGCGCTGGTAATGGCCCAGGTCTCACCACCGAATGCACCGGCATTCATCGCCAGAGCTCCGCCTACTGTACCGGGTATGCCGGCCAGAAACTCAGCGCCGGCAAAGCCTTCGGTCACACTGAAACGGGCGACCTGGGCACAGGTGACTCCGGCCTCGGCGTGCACTGTATTACCATGCTCTCGTGACAGGCGTGACAGGCCGCGGTGAAGACAGACGACCGCACCTGGAAATCCACCATCGCGAACTAGCAGGTTGCTGCCCAAACCAAGCCACAGCAACGGCACCTCGTTGGGCAAGCACGCAAGGAAACGAATCAGGTCGGCACGATCAGCAGGTACGAAAAAGTACTCGGCAGGACCGCCGACGCGCCAACTGGTATGCCGCGACATTGGCTCACGACAGCGCAAGTCACCGCAGATGTTCTCGAATCCTTTTGCGTGCTCCCGAACCATGGCCGTGTTCACCCGTTGGTCCCCTCGCGCGCGATGCCGCGAACGCCGACCAGTTCCCGAGCAAACCGGCCAATGTCGCCAGCGCCCAGGGTGAGGACCACATCATCTGCCCTTAGCAGCGGCTCAAGCACTGACCACAGGTCGCGCAGGTCGGCAACGAATACGGGGTCGACGCCGCCCCGCGTCCGGATCGATCGGCACAATGCCCGACCATCAGCGGTGCGGATCGGCTCTTCACCGGCTGGATAGACTTCGCTCACCAGCAGACAGTCGATCTGAGAAAGCAAACTACTAAAATCATCAAACAGATCGCGGGTCCGGGTGTAGCGATGTGGCTGAAACACTGCCACCAGGCGTTGGCCCGGCCAGCAACCCCGAGCAGCCGCCAGGGTTGCCGCGATCTCCCGTGGGTGATGAGCATAATCGTCAACCAGCAGTGCTGCCCCCGTCTGGAGTGGCAACTCACCCAGTATCTCGAAGCGCCGGCCAATGCCCTGGAAGGCGGCCAACCCCTCCTGCATCGACCGGGAATCTATACCAACCTTATCCGCTACCGCGATCGCCGCCAGCGCGTTCTGGACGTTGTGAACTCCAGGTAGAGCCAGGTCCACGTGCAACTTTTCCCGAGAGGCCAGGGCCACGTCGAAACCCATGCGCATACCACTTTGGCGCACGGCGACGGCGCGGTAGTCGGCGTCCTCGCCCACGCCATAAGTCACGGTCGGCCGACTGACGCGCGGACGCAACTCGCACAGTACTGGGTCATCAGCACACAGCACCGCCAGCCCGTAGAACGGCAGGTGATGCAGGAATTCCAGAAAAGTCTTTTCCAGCGTGTCGAAATCATCGCCATAGGCGCCCATGTGATCGGCATCGATGTTGGTGACCACCGCGATGTGCGGCTGCAGGCACAGGAAGGACGCATCGCTTTCGTCCGCTTCGGCCACCAGCCACTGACCAGTGCCAAGACGCGCGTTACCTTTGACGCTCTTGACCAGCCCGCCAACGAGAAATGTCGGGTCGAGGCCCGCGACCGCAAAAATACCTGCCACCAAACTGGTGGTGGTGGTCTTGCCATGAGTGCCGGCAACCGCGATGCCGTTGCGAAACCGCATCAATTCACCCAGCATCTCGGCCCGGGGCACCACCGGAATGCCGAGCCTGTGTGCCTCGACCACCTCCGGGTTGTCGGCAGCGACCGCACTCGAGGCGACCACCACGTCCGCGGCTCTGATACTGGCTGCTTCGTGGCCGATAATCACGGTAGCGCCATCATGGACCAGGCTGCGCGTAGTGGCAGATTCCACCAGGTCCGACCCAGTGACCTGGTAACCCTGGTCCAGTAGAACGGCCGCAATGCCGCTCATTCCGGCGCCGCCGATACCGACGAAATGAACCTGTTTGACGAACTCACGCATGCGCCGCCTTCAAGCATTGTTGCGTGACCCGCTCGGTTGCCTCCGGTCGGGCCAACCGCCGGGCACTCTGCGCCATCTGCAGTACCTGCGCACGATCCACCGCCAGGCGCATGATCTCGCGGGCCACACGCCCGGGAGTGACCTCTGCTGCACTGATAGCGACAGCCGCCCCACTGGTGGTCAAAAATGCCGCGTTGGCGCTCTGGTGGTCACCTGCAGCAAAGGGATAAGGCAGCAGGATGGCGGCCACTCCCGCTGCGCAGATCTCGCTAACAGTCATCGCCCCCGCCCGGGAAACAATGACATCGGTCTCGCCGTACGCCCGTGCCATATCATCGATGAACTCAACTACTTGCGCCTCGACGCCGGCTTCTGCATAAGCTCCGCACAGCGCCTGTGCCCGACCGCCGCCCGACTGGTGCAGCAGAACTGGCCGCTCGACTTGCGGTATCTGCTGGACAGCCGCCGGTAACACCTGGTTCAGCACTACGGCACCCTGGCTACCACCCAATACCAGCACGCGCAACTGCGGCGCCCGACCCACGCCTCGCGTCACCGGTGCAGGCAAGGCAGCAATCGCGGGGCGCACCGGATTGCCGGTCCAAACCGGATCCCGGCCCAGGCCCGCGGTGTGCTCGAACCCGCACATGACCCTGGTGGCGAACGGTCCCAGCAGGCGATTGGTTAGGCCGGCCCGGGCATTAGCCTCGTGGATTAGCAAGGGCCGGCGTAGTAGCCAGCCCGCCAGCCCGCCGGGCCCAGCGACGAATCCACCCATGCCGAGCAGTACCGCTGGCAGACACCGATGAACCACCATTGCTGCTTGCCACAAGGCGCGCAGCAGCATTACCGGCATCGCTAACTTACGCCGCCAGGAGGTGCCGACCAGCCCTTTGATCTCCAGCCACTCCATCTCTATGCCGGCCGCCGGTACCACCGTGGCTTCGAGCCCTGCGCGGCTGCCCAGCCAGACCACGCGCACACCTTGAGCTATCAGTGCCTGCGCCACCGCCAGCGCCGGGTAAACGTGCCCGCCTGTGCCGCCCGCCATGATGAGCACAGTCGTCAACGCGCCTCCGAACGAGATGCCGGTAGGCTGCGTTCAGCCGAGAACAACAAGCCCACGGCAAAGCAGTTGGCGAGCATACTGCTGCCGCCAGAACTCATCAGCGGTAGCGTCAGACCCTTGGTGGGCACCATGCCTAGGTTGACCGCCAGGTGAAACATCATTTGCAGGATCAGCAACAGCCCGATACCTTGGGCTACCCGTGCCGCGTACAACTTCCCAGCGCCAGCCGCGCGGTCACCAATATTGAACGCGCGCCACAGAATGACGGTGTACAGGGCGACCAGCACGGCGATGCCCGCGAGGCCGAGTTCCTCACCTATCACCGCAGCCAAAAAATCGTTGCTGGCATGGGGCAGGTAGAACAATTTTTGCACGCTCGCCCCGAGACCCACCCCGAGCCACTCGCCACTGCCCAGCGCAATAAGCGCCTGCACCAGTTGGAATCCGGACCCGTACGGATCGGCGAAGGGGTCGAGGAAACCCCTGAAGCGTTCAAGCCGGTAGTCGGCACTTCCGATCAGCACGATCACGACAGACACCGCAGCCAACACTGCACCACCGATGTAAGTCAGCCGGGTCCCGGCAAGAAACATCATTCCCAAGGTCGTCATCAAAATCACCACAGTGCAACCTAGGTCCGGCTCCAGCATCAGCAACACGCCAAGACCGCTTACCACCAGTGCCGGCTCTACGATTCCCACGCGGAACGAACTCACCGCCTGAGCATTGCGCACGAAATGATCGGCCAGAAAAAGTACGACCAGCACCTTGACCAGTTCCGATGGCTGGAAATGCAAAGGACCCACTGGGAACCAGCGTGTACTGCCGTTGATTTCGCGACCAATCCCAGGCAGTAGTAGCAGCGCCAACAGTACCGCCCCGAGCGGCAATAGGAAGCGGCTCAGCGTCTGCCAGATACTGATTGGCACCGAGGCTGCAAGCACCGCCAAGGCCAGCCCCAGGCCGATGCTGAACAGGTGCTTGAACAACACCGACAAGCCTCCGGCAACACCGCCGTGGGTACCAAGGGCCGCCGAGAAAACCATCACTATGCTAAAAGCCAGCAGGACGAGCACCGATCCCAACAACCACCCATCTGCAACCGGGCGGGCGACAACCGATGGCAGTATCCGCAGAGGCTGGACCAGGTTCACGTGATCATTTCCTCGACCAGCCGGCGGAATTCTTCCCCACGGTGCTCAAAGTTGCGGAACATGTCGAAACTGGCACAACCCGGAGACAGCAGGACAGCATCGCCAGCTTGCGCCCAGCGCGCGGCCAAGATAACCGCGTGCGCCAGATCATCGGCCAATGTGACCGGCACACTGTCGCCCAGCACCGCAGCGATCCCCATGCGGTCATGACCAATAAGCACCACCTGGCGGGTATAACGTCTGACCGCATCAGCAAGCGGCACAAAATCGGCCTTCTTCGACAGGCCTCCGGCAATAAGCACGACTGGCCGGCCAACGCCACTCAGTGCCGCTACCGCTGCCCCGGGGTTGGTACTCTTGGAGTCGTTTATCCAGGCCACGCCATCCTTTTCGCCGAGCCACTCGCAACGGTGTGGCAAGCCCTTGAAGGCGCACAGTGCTGCGATGCTGGCCGGGTCGATGGGCTGATCGAACGCCTCCACCAGTGCGATCGCGGCAAGCGCGTTAGCCAGGTTGTGGTACCCAGTCAACGACAGGCTAGTAGCGTCCAGCAACCGTCGCTCACCACAGACCAGCCAAACGCTGTTCTCATCATGCAATAGCCCATAGTCGGAATCTGTGGCCGGTGCCTTGTGGCCGAAGGTCATTGTCCGCGCTTCACCACGGGTACGCACCCCAGCCAAACCCGGGTCGTCACGGCACAGGACCAGCGCCTGTGCCCCACTGGCAATGCGCAACTTGGCCGTGACGTAATCATCCAGGCTGGCATAGCGGTCGAGGTGATCGGGCGACACGTTGAGGATGGCCGCGGCGACCGACTCCAGTGAAGATGTGGTTTCAAGTTGGAAGCTCGACAGTTCCAGTACGAAAACATCGGGCGGTGGATCCCTCAGCAGATCGAGTACCGGCACACCGATGTTGCCACCTACCTTCACGACCAAGCCACGGGCCGCCAGCATTTCGCCGACCAGGGCTGTCACAGTGCTCTTGCCATTCGAGCCGGTGATGGCCACTACCGGCGCGGTACAGGCCCGGGCAAAGAGTTCCACATCGCCGACGATCTGGAAATTCTGCTGCTCTGCTGCTTTCAGCACTGGCTCAGACAGGGCAACCCCTGGACTCACCACCACCAGGTCGGCCGCACCCGGTGTCAGGTCCACGAAACTGCCGGTGTGAACGCCAACTTCCGGGCAGGCCCGCTTAAGAGACTCGAGGCAGGGGGGCTCAGTGCGGCTGTCCTGTACTGACACGATAACGCCCAGGTTTGACAAGTAGCGGGCGCACGAATAGCCCGTTGCGCCCAGGCCAAAAACCACTGCGCGGCGCCAGGGGGGTCCGTTCGAGTCGATTCTCAGCGCTGCCTCCACGGTCCGCCTACCTGACCTTCAGCGTGGCTAAGCCGATCAGGACCAGAATCAGGCTGATAATCCAAAACCGCACGATGACCTTGGGCTCAGGCCACCCCTTCAGTTCGAAGTGATGATGCAATGGCGCCATGCGGAATATGCGTCGCCCGACCAGGCGGAACGACACCACTTGCAGCACCACGGAAACAGTCTCGATAACGAAAAGTCCACCCATGATCGCCAGCGCAATTTCCTGGCGCACGATCACGGCGACCGTGCCGAGCGCCGCTCCCAGGGCCAGCGCGCCAATGTCGCCCATGAAGACCTGCGCCGGATAGGTGTTGAACCATAAAAAACCAAGACCGGCGCCAACCAGCGCCGCGCAGAAAACCAGCATTTCGCCGGCCCCGGACACGTATGGAATGCCAAGGTAACCTGAAAAAACAGTGTGGCCGGTGAGATAGGCAAAAACACCTAGCCCACCGGCCACTAACACGCTTGGCAGAATTGCCAAGCCATCCAGGCCATCGGTCAGGTTCACGGCATTGCTGCTGCCGGTAATCACAAACCAGGTCAGCAACACAAAACCAAATCCAAGTTCCAGTGCGACCTCCTTAAACAGCGGCACGATCAACTGGGTTTCGGCCGGAGATTGCGCGGTGAGGTAAAGTGCCAACGCGGCGCTGAGCCCCGCCAGGGTCTGCCAGAGAAACTTGCTGCGCGCACCGATACCACGGGGGTTGCGGTGAGCCAGCTTCTCGTAATCGTCGAACCAGCCAATCGTTCCAAAGGCAGTACAGGTGAGCAGCGTGATCCAAACAAAGCGATTGGAAAGATCGGCCCACAGCAGCGTGGAAAGTACGATCGCCACCAGTATCAGTGCACCACCCATGGTAGGTGTGCCTACTTTCTCAAAGTGTGTTGGTGGGCCATCGGCACGGATCGGCTGACTGACCTGTAACCGTCCGAGGCGGCGAATCATCGCCGGGCCCGCAACAAAACTGACGACGAGCGCAGTCAGTACGCCGCAGATTGCCCGAAAAGTGAGATAACGGAAAACGTTGAACACGCTGTAATCCACTGCCAGGTGTTCGAACAAGTACTTCAGCACGCGATCGCCCCATGGTTCTGGGTCGCCGTCAACGCGTCCGCCACCGTTTCCATATGCGCGCTGCGCGAGCCCTTGACCAGTACCGTGAGTCCCGGCGTCAATAGGTTGCGGGCTTCATTGATAAGCGCCTCGTGGGCTTCAAAGTGCCAGGCACTGGCGCCGAATTCCTCGGCCGCAAGCCGGGCCAGGGGTCCGGTGGTCAGCAGGTGGTCTATCCCAGCCTCCCGCGCCTGGCGTCCCGCGGTGTAGTGAAAATGCTCTGCTCGCTCGCCCAATTCGGCCATGTCACCCAGCACCAGAGCATGGCGCCCAGGGCGGCTCGCCAAAACCCGGATCGCGGCTCGCAGTGACGCCGGGTTAGCGTTGTAGGTGTCATCGATCAGGCAAGCACCGCGGTCCCCAGCCTTGATCTGTAATCGCCGCTCAACTGGTGTGATGCACTCCAGCCCTTTGCTAATCTCCGCTGCGCCACAGCCGACAGCCCAACAGGCTGCGGCTGCAGCGAGTGCGTTCGCCGCATTGTGCCGACCGAGTAGGTTGAGAGTGAGCTCGAAAGACTCGTCCGGAAGCGTTATCTCCATGACCTGGCTATCGCCGCTAACGGTGACCTGGGCCGAGACTTCAGCGCGGTTATCGATACCAAAGGTCACCGTGCGGAAAGCATGGGTTCGCGCTATCCAGTAGGCCGCAAAACGATCGTCGGCATTGATGACTGCTACCCCACCCGGCTGCAGGCCATGGAAGGCTTCAGCCTTGCCTCTGGCCACGCCGACTAGGTCGCCCAGCCCCTCCAGATGGGCCGAGGCCGCGTTGGTGATGGCTACTACCGTGGGCTGGGCGAGGCGAGCAAGGTAGTCAATCTCGCCAGGGTGATTCATGCCCATTTCGAGAACACCGTAGCGGTAATTCTGGCCCAAACCCAGCAAGGTCAGGGGTAACCCGATATGGTTGTTGAAGTTACCAATGCTCGCGTGCACTGCCCCTTTTCGTACTAGTATGGAAGCGATCATCTCTTTGACCGTGGTCTTGCCGTTACTGCCAGTAACGGCAATCAACGGCATGCTGAACTGCGCTCTCCAAAAGGCCGCCAGCTTACCCAGTGCTAGCGTGGTATCCTTGACCACGAGCACAGGCAGTCCACCGGGTGCCTCGCGTTCCGCCATGATGGCGACTGCGCCGCGGCCTGCTGCCTGGGCAATGAACTCATGGCCGTCATAGCGCTCGCCGCGCAACGGCACGAACAGCGCACCGGCTTCAAGCGTGCGGCTGTCGATGGAGACCGACTCGAAGACGACGTCATTACCAGTAAGGCGTCCGCCCACGGCGGCTGTGATAGCGCTCAGTTTCAGCATCGGTTGACCCCCAGAAGTTCCTCGGCGACCACCCGGTCGTCGAACGGTATGACTTTGTCAGCTATGACCTGGCGTGTTTCGTGACCCTTGCCCGCAATCAACACCAGATCATCAGCCCCGGCATGATCGATGGCGAAAGCGATCGCAGCCCGGCGATCGGCCAGTACTGCCGCTGGGGTGGCACGCATACCGGCCGCAATATCGGCAAGAATCCGGTCGGGATCCTCGCTGCGGGGATTGTCGCTGGTCAGGACAACGTGGTCGGCACAGCGTCCCGCCACCTCCCCCATTTGCGGGCGCTTGCCCTGATCGCGATCACCACCGCAGCCGAATACGCACCACAACTCACCGGTAACCTGCTGGTCTAACGTGTCCAGCGCTTGTGCTAGCGCTGCAGGTGTGTGGGCATAGTCGACCACCACCATCGGTGCAGCCCCGTCCGCGGCCGCACACATTTGCATACGGCCTGGGACCGAGGCCAACCCCGGCATGATTCGGCAGATGACTTCGGGGGCATAGTCCAGCGCTAACAACGTCGTGACGACGGCTGCCACATTGGCTACATTGAAACTTCCCAGCAGAGGACAGCAAAAAGCCATTTCCCCGTGGGGTGTAGCCAGTGTCAGCCGCATGCCGTCACGGCCGAGGTCGCTCGATAGTGGATAGACGTCTGCCGGTGCCCGGGTGCCAAAGGTCCAAACCTGGGTCGACAGACCGGCCTGGGCGAACTTTACACCCCATGGATCTGAGGCATTGATGATTGCGCTGCGCAACTCGTTCGTCTGAAACAGCAGCAGTTTTGCTGCAGCGTAATCATCCATGTTCTGGTGGTAGTCCAGATGATCACGGCTCAAGTTGGTAAACAGGGCAACATCAAACTCAACTCCTTCGACCCGACCCTGCACCAAGGCATGTGAGGATACTTCTATGCACACGCTGTCGGCGCCCTGTGTGGCCAGTTGCGCCAACTGTGCCTGTAACGTGAGTGCGTCNGGNGTGGTCATCGCCGTCGCCTCAAGCGAGCCGGGCATACCCCAGCCTACGGTACCAATAAACCCACTGTGNCGGCCGAGGGCGCCGAGCGCTTGCGCCAACAAAGCGGCGCAGGTGGTTTTGCCGTTGGTGCCAGTCACGCCGATGGCGCACAGTATCCGAGATGGAAAACCGTAGAAACGGCTGGCGATACGCCCGATCCGGTGACTGAGGTCCGTGACTGGGTAGCACCCCGGGCGGCATTGATCGGAGGCCCAACCTGTCTGCTCGTACAGCACGGTAACTGCACCGGCCGCTATGGCGTCCCCGATAAAGCACCGGCCGTCCCTACCTGCCCCGGGCAAGCCGAAGAACANACCACCGCCGCATACTTGCCGGCTGTCCAGGCTTAGCCCCGAGATCTCCCGATCATCGCCGGGATTCAGCGCAACGACCCCCTCGAGAAGTGGGCGTAGNTGCCGGACCGGCTGCAAGGCGATGCTCATCACGCACCAGGCTCCTGTCCGTTGGCGCGGGCAACCACCTGAACCCCGTTATCTGGCCCGGCATCTGGCCTGATACCATGCAGACGCAGTGCGTCAGCCATGATGCGCGCAAAAGCCGGGGCAGCTACTTCGCCACCGTAATGCTTGTCGCCGCGCGGGTCATCGACCACGACGACCAGCACGAAACGGGGGTCAGACACCGGGGCAAAACCGGCAAATAGCGACTGGTAGCGATCCTCCAAGTAGCCCCCGGCCGGGTCAATCTTGTGCACAGTACCGGTCTTTCCGGCCACCCGGTAGGCGGCTATGGCGGCACGCCGTGCCGTTCCCTCGGGGCTGACCACGCGCTCGAGCATGTCGGTGATTTGCTGCACCACCTCTGTGGGCAACACTCTCTGGCCAGACGTTTCGCCGCTGCGACGATGAATGGTGACGGGCCGCAACAGGCCACCCGAAGCGAGTACCGCGTAGGCGCGAGCCAACTGTAACGGTGTCGCCGACAACCCATAGCCGTATGCCAGTGTTGCGTGTTCGATTGGCCGCCACCGCTCACGCTTGAGCAGGCTGCCGCTTTGCTCCCCCGGCAATTCGATGCCGGAGGGCCTGCCGAAACCGACGCTGCTCAATACTTGGAACAACTTCTCAGGGGCAAGTTTCATGGCGATCTTGGCAGTACCGATATTGCTCGATTTGATCAANACNCCNGACAGGGTNAAGTCNCCNTAGTNATGGATATCCCTGATNGANCGACGGCCGATGTAATGGATGCCGGGACTGGTCGAAATCGGTGTCTGTGGGGTGAATTGGCCACTGGCGAGCGCCATGGACAGCGTGAATGGCTTGATTGTGGAACCCGGCTCGAATAGATCGGTCACCGTGCGATTGCGGAACCGGTCGCCTGAGATATCGGCCCGGTTATTGGGATTGAAGTCCGGCACGTTGGCCATCGCCAAGACCTCACCAGTGCGCACATCCAGCATGACTGCCGACGCGCCGGCTGCACGGTGCTGCCGCGTGACGTTCGCCAGGTGGCGACGGGCCGACACCTGAACCCGCAGATCTAGGCTGAGCTGCAAGTCACGGCCGTGGTAGACCGGGTGGATGCTCTCGACATCTTCTATTACGCGTTTCAAGCGGTCACGCAGTACGAGTTTACGCCCCTCGATGCCGGCCAGGTGGTTGTCAAAAGAGCGCTCGATCCCTTCCTGGCCGCTGTCATCCACATCGGTAAAACCGAGCACGTGGCCAGTAATGGGTCCGGCTGGATAAAAACGGCCGTATTCCCGCAGTGAAGCGACGCCCGGAATACCGAGTTGTTCTATACGCTGGGCTTCTGCCGGTGGCAGACCGCGTCGCAAGTAAACAAATTCCCGGTCCTGGTAGTGGTCCAGCAAGCTGCTGACATGGTCGACCGACAGCCTTAGCGCCTGCGCTAACCTGGGCCAGTCGGCTTGCGCTTCGCCCAGGATTCCTGGATGGGCCCAGATCGCATCCAGCGGCGTACTCACGGCCAGTACTTCGCCGTTGCGGTCGGTGATCTTGCCGCGGAACGGCTTGACCGCCACGCTCTTGAGTTGCCGCGCCTCCCCTTCGGCCCGCAGGCGGGCACTGTCAAGCACCTGAACCTGGTATGCGCGACCAAGCAGTACCACCATCCCTGCCGTAAGCAGGGCCAGCACCAACCACTGGCGCTGGCGAAAGCACTGCCCACTTTTTTTCCTGGCCGCAGTTTTTCTCACTGCGTGCTCCCCAACTGCAACACTACGATGTCTTGTGCACCTGGTGTCACCATGCCCAGTTCCTGCCGCGCTTCCTGTTCGACCAGGCTGTGCAACGACCAGGTGGCCTGTTCCAGTTGCAGTCGACCCCATTCTTCGTTCAATCGGTCACGCACAATCTCGGCCGAGCGCACCTCCAGGAACACTTGCCGGTTCTCATGTCGGACCACCACCACGGCGAGTGCCGAGGCCAGCACGATCAAGCTAAGGAAAACAACCTGCTTCACGGGCTTGCTCCTCGGGACTTGCAGGCCGAACGCAGTACCGCGCTGCGGGCGCGCGGGTTGCGGGACACTTCTCCGGCCGCCGGCCGGCGCGCACGCCTGGGTCGTTCTATCTGTGGACAAATCTGATCGTGGGTGACCGGCAGTTCCGGCGGGTAGGGGTACCCGCTTGCCGCTTCGCGCAGGAATCGCTTGACCCGTCGATCCTCCAGCGAGTGAAAACTGACCACCACCAGTATCCCGCCGGGTATGAGCATCTCGAGCGCTTGCGGTAAAACCGACTCGAGCTGGTCCAATTCACAGTTAACGTGCATGCGGATGGCCTGGAATGTGCGGGTTGCGGGGTGCTTACCCGGCTCACGCCTGGGCACACAATCTTCGACCACCCGGGCCAGGACGCCGGTACTCGACAGCATGCCATTGCTGCGAGCCACGATGATCGCCCGGGCGATGCGTCGCGCAAACCGTTCTTCTCCCAACTCGCGCAACACCCGNGCGAGTTCATCTTCCTNNACGTGGGTCAGCCACTGGGCCGCNGACTCACCGCTGGTCGGNTCCATGCGCATATCCAGTGGCCCGTCGCGCAGGAAACTGAATCCCCGNCCCGGATCATCNAGTTGNGGNGAGGACANCCCAAGNTCGAGCACGATGCCGGNGANGNNGNGGTCGAGACCCNCNTCTTCNAGCACGCGGGCGAGTTCCGCGAAAGNAGCCTGGNCNATGNTCAGNCGGGGCTCGAGNGCCNTCCACTCGCGGGCGTNGCGGCANGCTGCTGGGNCGCGGTCAATGGCCAACACCCGNCCGNTNGGCCCAAGNNGNTCGAGNATGGCNCGGGTGTGGCCACCGCGACCGAAGGTCGCGTCCACGTAAATACCGTCAGGCNTAATGTTGAGCGCCTCCACGATCTCCTNNACCATGACCGGCGCGTGCTCCGGNGCCGACACCGTCCNGTTGCCCGCTACAGAGACAACGTTTCAAGTTCNACCGACAGCCGTTGNTCATCCGGCTGAGCCGCCAGCCACTCATCACANCGCACATTCCATCGCGATTCATCCCAGATTTCGAACTTGTTGCCCTGACCGATTAGCACGATGTTTTTTTCCAGGCTGGCGAATTCCCGCAGTGGCGCAGGCACCCGCAGACGACTGGCGCTGTCGAGTTCGCAATCAGCGGCATAACCGATAAGGAAGCGTTTGAGCGCCTGCGCGGCCGGGTCGAAACTTGGCAGGCTGACGACTTTTTCTTCGACCGTCTCCCACTCATCCTGTGGGTACAACCACAGGCAACGTTCGCGGGTATTGTTGACCGTGAGTACGAGTTGCCCTTGCGCCCGCTCGGCAAGTACCGCACGGTACTTGGTGGGCACGGCAAACCGGCCCTTGGCGTCCATGTTGAGTGAAGTGGCGCCCCTAAACATCGCATCGTGTACCTTTAAGGTATTCTGTTTGACGCTGGCGGCAAACATCACCCAAGTAATCTACTTTGGGCCACTCCCATCCGAAGAAAAGCCCGGCCCTTAAAAGGGCCGGGTAATCACCAAAGGAGGATGAGGATTGGGGTGGATTAGCCGCCACCCACGGCATTATTTTGGGTCCCGTCGGGTCCAGAAATCGAAGCGTTGTACTGGCAAAAACACACACATCTTGTTTCCTGGCTGAACTCTTTCCCCACGTTTTCCCACTAAACGCCACTATAGGTACCAAACAACCTCGATGTCAAGCCTTGATTTACCGAAGAAATAGCGTTATTTCACAGATATACCGGCCATCACCGACAGGCGAGTCGCGGCAGAGGCCTCGAGATATCGGCCCGGCGCACATCCCTCCCTTGCTCTATCAGGGCGGTCGGCGTTCCAGAGATGCCGGCTACCCCTCTGGTAGCGTCCAAAACCGGCGAGAAAAAGGGCAATCCTGGCGGATAATTGCCTGCGTGCCGGCCGGTGGTGGTTCGCAGGTCGGCGGCCATCCTCGAGACCGGCAGACTCCTACGCAGGGCAAGAACAGGTATTGTGGGCGAAAGATCTAGAAGGAGTCGGCCTGTAAGCCGGGTTCTGTCGAGGACAACCATTCATCTAGGGCGCGCGTCACCGCGTGCCTCAAGCGACCTACCCGAATCCGGCGCGGGCAACGCCGTTGGATTCCTATTTGGTCTTGCTCCGAGTGGGGTTTACCCTGCCGTTCGTATTACCACGAACGCGGTGCGCTCTTACCGCACCATTTCACCCTTACCTGCCACCAGCCGAGGCTGAGAAGCGGGCGGTATATTTTCTGTGGCACTTTCCGTCGGCTCACGCCGCCCAGAGGTTATCTGGCACCCTGCCCTATGGAGCCCGGACTTTCCTCCGCCCTACACCGCAAACCCCCCAATGGGTGGGCCACAGACGCTAGGACCGCGGTTGTCCAGCCGACTCCCGGCTACAACTTAGTACTTCGAAGATTTAGATGCAACTAGCATTTTCAGGCCGATCGATCGCCGTCTTTGCCGGCCCGGGCAAGCAACTTGCGGTAGTAATCGTTCTTGCCGCCACCGGTCAACCGGGCAGCAACCCGGCTGGCAGAACGGGGCGAGAGCACCTCACCTAAAACCTCGAGAAGAAATTCTTTATCTATGGCCGTGGACGCGATCGGATCGTCATTGCCAGCCACGATCAGGACCAATTCACCGCGGCGCTGGCTCTCGTCGGAAAGCAGAATAGAGGCGACCTGCTCGATCGATCCGCAGACCACCGTTTCGAAGTGCTTGGTCAGTTCGCGGGCTATCGCAACCCGGCGACCAGCGCCGAAACTATCAGCCAAATCCGCCAACGTGGCCATGATCCGGCGGGGTGATTCAAAGAACACCAGCGTACGCGGTTCCAGGGCAAGTGCGCTGAGTCGGCTGCGCCGGCTACTCGTCTTAGGTGGCAGGAATCCCTCGAATACGAAACGGTCTGTCGGCAAACCAGCCACCGATAACGCCGCGGTGAGCGCGCTGGGACCAGGAACACTTTTGACTACGGCACCATTGGCGCGGGCCTCACTGACTAGGCGGTAGCCCGGATCACTGATTAGCGGCGTTCCAGCATCGCTGACCAACGCGATATCCTGTCCTTGTTGCAACCGGGTGATCAGGGCTGGCACCTGCCGGCGCTCGTTATGATCGTGCAGCGACACCAGTACCGCGGAAATCCCGAACCGACTCAGCAAGGCTCGTGTATGCCGGGTGTCCTCTGCCGCGACCACAGCGACGGTGGCGAGAACCTCCAGTGCACGCGTTGATATATCCCCGAGGTTGCCGATCGGCGTCGCCACCACAAATAAGGTTGCCGGCTCGGAACCCGGGAGATCTTGTGTCATGCCGCCCGCCTGCTTGTATTGAGATGCACTCACCCGCACGGAATCGGCACCGTGCTGGCAAAGTGTATCCGTTATACTGCAAGCATGCGTCTGTTTCACGCGGTGGCGCTGCCCCGATTAGCCCTGTTTGTGCTCGTTCTGCTAACAGTCACCGGCTGCGCCACCACTACACCCAAACCGTCCGCACCAGACATTGCCGCCCCGCGTGCAATATCTGCCCCCGAGCCAGCTCTCAAGCCTACCCTGAACCTGGCTGAACGAGAACCCGGCACTTCCGGCTGGGAATTCCTCGATCGAGCCCTGCGCGCTACCGGTATCGAGGTACAACAGAATTTTCTGGCGGCAGCCGAGCGCTTTGCCCACGGCGGCATGCTCGATCCGGCCCGTGCGGCTCTGGACAATATCGAGCCGACTGTACTCGACGCCTGGATGGCCAACCAGTTCCAGCTGTTGCAAGCCCAAGTCCGGATTCTCGAGCGCAGAAATGCTGACGCCCTGCGGATCGTGGATCGGCTTGTTAAGACCCAACTCGATTCCCGTCAGGCACTGCGGGCTCACGGGCTCGCGCTGCAGGCACATATTGCAACCGGGTCGAGCGGTGAAGCACTCACAAGCCTCCGGGGCATCCCCAATAATCCCGGAGACGACGCTTGGGTGGGCGCGCTCTACCACCGGCTCTGGAATCATCTCAGTCAACTGGAAACCGAGCAACTGGCACTTGCTGCCGATCCTGCCACGACCCACTCGACCGACGTTGGCTGGCTGAAGCTTGCGCGGTTATATGCCGACAAGGGCTGGGACCTTCTCGGACTCTCCAACTCGATCGACCAATGGCTGAAATCATGGCCCAACCATCCCGCCACACACCACGTGGTGCCAAAGCTGCTGCCAGAGGGGCAGTGCACCATACAGGAGGTACAGCAGATTGCGTTGCTGCTGCCACTGACCTCGGCTTATCGCGGTGCAGCCGAGGCTTTTCGCGACGGCTTCCACGCACTGCGCCGTCGGGACAGCAATCCAGCAAAGCCCGTGCTTCGTAACTATGATTTTGGCGACAAAATCGATCTCGTGCCGGCCTACTATGAGGAGGCAATTCGTGACGGCGCAGACGTGGTGATCGGCCCGCTGGGTCGTGCAGCCGTTGCAACGCTGACAGGATTAACCGAGTTTCCGGTGCCTACAGTATTGCTCGGGGCGACGGGTGCACCCTTGCAACCCGGGGCCCTCGCCTTTGATCTGTCTATCGAAAACGATGCCCGGACCCTGGCCGAGAGGGCACGGGCCACCGGTTTCAGCCGGGCTATGATCCTGCAGGCACAAACCGACCAGCAACGGCGTGCTGCCGAGGCAGCGGCGGCACGCTGGGCAGAACTCGGCGGCACACTCACCGCTAGGGCAACTTTTCCAGTCGATATCAGCGACTACTCGACGATTATGGAACAACTGTTCGGCTTTAATTTCAGCCTGGCCCGAGCCCGTGCATTACAAAATGCCATCGGAAAAAAGACGCGTATACGCTTCTCGCCCCGCCGGCGACAAGACATCGATGTGGTGTTCTTGTTCGCCGACCAAGCCCAGGCTCGACTATTAAAGCCCCAAATTGACTTCCATCGCGCCCACAAGTTACCCGTGTATACACTGAGCGGGGTATTCAGCGGTAAACCTGATGCCGTGAATGATCTCGACTTAGAGGGGGTAATCTTCGCCGACATGCCGTGGATGGTGCGACGCGGCGGCCGCTTTGCCAGTGCCCGCCAACAATTTACTCTAAATACACCTTATCGGGAGTCGGTCCTCGACCGGCTGTTCGCCTTGGGCATGGATGCTTACGCGCTGTCCTGTTTCGGCCCACAGATGCAGCAGCGCCCTGGCCTAACCTACCCGGGAGCTACCGGCACTTTGTCCATCGATGACACCGGCAGGATTGACCGTTCACCTGACTGGCTGCGGTTCGTGCAGGCGACCCCCGTCGCATTGCCAGTACCACCTGGACCGATAGCCCCTTTCAGCAATATCGGCCAGGAGCCCTCTGGTGATCCCTCCGGCTGAGCCGCACTGGTCCGAAAACCTGGCGCTCACTAGACTGCAGGCGCAAGGTCTGGTGTTAGTCTGTCGCAACTACAACACTCGCCTCGGTGAGATCGATCTCATCATGGACGACACTGAACATCTCGTGTTCATCGAAGTTCGCCAGCGCAGCCACACTCGCTATGGCCGACCGGAGGAAACCATCAGCCCTGCCAAGCGTCAGCGTCTACGCCGCACCGCCACACTATTCCTGCAACAACACCCAGCTCTACAGGCACAGGCCTGCCGGTTCGACGTTTTCGCCGTGACCGGAGATGCCGCCAAGCCGTGCTGTCACTGGATTCGGGATGCGTTCTGATAGCCCTGACGGGGGAGCTTTACCCAGGCAAGGCCGTGGCCACAGCACCCAGCCTGTTAAAGTTATACGAACACCGTCCCAGGACGGCCTCAGTGACACCCTGACACTAACTGTGGATTGGCTAATGGCGGTTACCAACAATGGATATTGAACGACGCATCAAAGAACACTTCGACGCCAGTGCCACGGCAATTACCGCTGCCGCTAAGGCCCTGACTCCCACCATTTCCCAGGCAGCCCAGGCTGCCGTGGGCACACTGACCAGTGGCGGCAAGCTCCTCATTTGCGGGAACGGCGGTTCGGCCAGCGACGCCCTGCACTTTGCCGCGGAGCTGGTATGCCGCTACGAGCGCGAGCGTCAGGCACTGGCCGCAATCGCCCTGCCGGCAGACACAGCCACGCTGACCGCGGCCGGCAACGACTACGATTTCGAGCGGGTGTTCTCGCGCCAAGTAGAGGCACTGGGAAGGCCCGGTGATCTGTTGGTAGTGATCACCACCTCGGGCAACTCACCCAATATCCTTAAAGCGGTGACAGCGGCTTCCGGCATTGAGCACTTGGGGATAATCGCCCTTAATGGCAAGGATGGCGGCCAATTACCGACATTACTGCGCAGTACCGACATCGAATTACGGGTACCGGCAACCTCCACTGCCCATATTCAAGAAGTCCACGCTATAATCATCCACTGTCTGTGTGACCTGATTGATCAGCACTTTATTGGCCACCCCGAATGATGAAATCTCCCTTGCTGCCATCCCTATCCAAGAACAGACTCTCCCTGCTGGCGCTGTTACTAACGGCCACTTTTCTAATCAGTGGTTGCGGCATTATTCTTGTTACCACTGCGGCAGTTTCGGCCATAGACGTCATCCGTGATCGGCGTGAGATTGGCACTCTTTGGGATGACAACAAAATGGAGCTTAGCCTGCGGCAATCAATCAGCAAGAATGAGCAGATTGACAATGCGAACGTCAGCGTGACTGCTTTTAACGGCATCGCGCTACTGACCGGTGAAGTACCTGACCAGAGGGCTATAGACCAGATTCTGGACCTGGCCAAATCGCATCCCGACGCCAGCCAAGTCATCAACCGGATCGAGTTGGCTGGAAAAACCAACTTGAACAGCCGTGCCAACGACTCCTGGATAACCGGGCGAGTGAAATCCGCCATGCTGACCTCCGGAACCATTGATACCACCAAGATCAAGGTCGTGACTGAACGGGCCAATGTGTACCTGATGGGCCTGGTTAGCCGCAGCGAGGCAGAAGCTGCGGTAGTGGTCACCCGCTCGGTGCCCGGGGTCGTGCGGGTTATCAAGGTATTCGAGTACCTCTGACAGGGCCCGGCCCCCTTCGGGTGAACACTGCCCGGAAAATCATCCTCGACTCGAACCTGCTCGGGGAAGTGCTCCGCACGATCGAACAGCCCCTGGTTTTCACCAACGGCTGTTTCGACATTCTCCATCGCGGCCACGTCGCCTATCTCGAAGAGGCGGCAAACCTGGGCGCTACCCTGCTGGTGGCGCTCAACAGTGATGAGTCGATCCAACGCCTGGGCAAAGAGCCCGACCGACCCGTCAACGCTCTGGAGGACCGCATGGCGTTGGTCGCAGCGCTTGAATGCGTTGATCTGGTCACAGCTTTCGACCAGGACACCCCGCTGGAGTTGATCCAAAGAATCCAACCCAAACACCTAGTCAAAGGCGGTGATTGGCTGCCCGAGAACATTGTTGGCGCTGATATCGTCAAAGCGAACGGCGGCGTGGTCCATTCCATTCGCGTCCGTTACCAGCACTCCACCACAGACCTGATACGCAAACTGCGCCGGGTCGAACCTCAGAACTGAGTCAGAAAGACAGGTTCTCGCCTTGCAACAAAGGCGCCAATTCCCTAAGCGCGACTTGGTAAACAGCACGTTTGAAGAAAATCACCTGCCGGGTCGGTAACCAGTAGTCCACCCACCGCCAGGTATCGAATTCCGGCCGGTCGCAGCGGTCCAGGCAAATATCACCGTCGCTCGCCAGCATGCGAAACAGGAACCACATCTGCTTCTGTCCACGGAACGATGACTTATTTGACCGCAGATAGACTCCCGGTACGTCGTAGCGCAGCCACTCGCGAGTATGACCGACCAACTCAACGTGTTGCGGACGCAGACCCACTTCTTCGAACAGTTCACGGTAGGCCGCTTGCTCAGCCGTCTCACCCTCCTCAACGCCTCCCTGGGGAAACTGCCAGCCGTCATGCCGGCTGCGACGAGCCCATAACACCTGCCGGTGACAATTGCACAGAACGATCCCTACATTGGCACGGTAGCCGTCCAGATCGACAGACATGTGCAGGTCTTGACGCACGATAGAGGTTTCTCCAAGTACCGGTTGGTACGCTCATTCTTTCATTTTCAACGGTGCCAGGCAATTGGCTGGCGACCAAGAAGAATAACCCTGCTGTTACTGCGAGACGAAAACTCCAGTAGCCGCCGGCATGCCCGGGCACACCCGCCGGCCTGCAGTTGCTTCACACCCGCTCAAACCTCGTCGCTTTCTGCGCGCAACGCCTGGTAGCGGCTGCGGAACAGCGCCTCGATCTGGTCGATGGTCGCGGCCGCTTCCTGGCCATGGACCAGGTGCTGTGTCATCAGGCTGGATGCCGCGCTAAACAACGAGTCCCGATCAAGCATGGGATAACTCCGGACCAACCGGCGTATCGCCGCGATCACACTTTCGTCCTGTGGGCGGGGGATATCAACCACCGTCAACGAGGTCTCGCGTTGAGCTGGGTATTTGGCCGCGAGAAACTCAGCGAAATCAAGCAGGCTGCTACGCGCTTCAGCAGGCAGGGCATCGAACACCCGCAGAAGCCGTTTCCTGGCGCCTTTGGACGTGGGCTGGGGTAAGGGTGAAGCGGGATTATCCAACCGGCAAGCTCACGCTCGGCGCGGTCAGGCCGTGGCCTTTTTTATGCCGCAGTGGGCTTCGGTGAAAACGAGGAACTCCTCAATCGCCCGCAACCGGAACTTTTGGCGTTGGTAGACAATCGAGAAAGGCCGGGTAGCAGCTGGGCTGAAACTCGTTTTCTCCAGCATGCCGAGTTTCAACTCCTTGTCCAGAGTTGCCACCGATAGGATCGATACGCCAAGTCCGGAAGCGACCGCACTCTTGATCGATTCCGGGCTGCCGAACTCCATGGTCAGGTTGAGATTAGAGAATTCCAGGCCGTTGGCAGCGAAATACTCAGCGATCACTTCCCGTGTACCAGAGCCTTCCTCGCGGCTGATGAAAGGGTACTCCAGGACCTTGTCAGGGGTTATTGTTTTTGACTGGGCCAGAGGGTGCTGCGGTGGTGTCACCGCGACCAATTCGTCTTCCCAGCAGACTTTAGAAACGAGGTTTTTATTGTTGACCGGACCCTCGACGATGCCGATATCGATCTCGTTACTCTCCACCATATGGATGACACCCTCAGTATTGGCCACGTGCAGGCGGATAGAAACGTCCGGAAACTTCGCCTGATACTCACCAAGGATACTGGGAATCACGTACTCGCCAATGGTCGTACTGGCACCGAGAACCAGCGGACCAAGTACATCACCAGTCAGTTTGCGGACCTCGTTATCCATCTCGTTATAGTGGGTGATGATCTGGTCGGCGTAGGACTTGACCAACTCTCCCGCGACCGTGAGGCTGATCCGGTTGTGGGTACGGTCGAACAGGCGGGTATTGAAGTAGTCTTCCAGCTGCCGAATCTGGAAAGTTACGGCTGGCTGAGTCATGTGCAGCGCTTCGGCTGCCTTGGTAAAACTCAGTAGCCGTGCGACGGTGGTAAAGACCTGGAGTCGCCTGTCCGCCATGAACCGGGTCCTGAGGGCGGCGCACCGCCGCCGGGTTGGGTTAAAACGCTGGCCCAAACAAAGGCTCGCACTCTTCGATAAAGTAATTTTATGACGATTGCGGCGAAATTGACAGCAAAGGCCAACAACACCGCGGGATTCTGATTTTTTTCGACAGCAAGTGGAGCTGGTGCCCCGTCGGGCCGGACCTGCTCAGACAGCTGCAGCCGATACCCGGGTTCCGGCCTCGATGACGAACTGCCGAAACGCTTGGGCCGTTGGTGACAGGCGCTTACCCCGGCGGTGTCCAACGTACCAGCGACGCATGATCGGCATACCCTCGACATCTAATCGGATCAGGCGTTTTACCGCGAGTTCGAGTTCCACCGTGTGTACCGAGACGACCGCCAGTCCGAGCCCTGCCTCGACACTCTGCTTGATGGCCTCATTTCCGGTCAGCTCGGTACCAGCTGTGTGCTCGAAACCATGCTCGGCAAAATAACGCTCCATGGCGATCCGTGTACCCGAGCCAGGCTCGCGCACCACAAAAGTCTCCCCGGCAAGCTCACACAATGGAATGTTGCGGCCGTTGGCGAATCGGTGATCAGGCGGTGCGATCATCACCAATGGGTTGTCCATAAAGGGCGCCGCGACGAGATCCAGGCCCGTAGGTGGCTTGCCCATCAGGACCAGATCCGGGGCATTGTCATCGAGCCGGCGCAGCAGAGTTTCGCGGTTAGTAACATCTAGGCTGATCTCAACGGCAGGATGAGAGTGTGCAAACTCTGCCAACAAGCGTGTTGCAAAATAATTGACGGTGGAGGCAATGGCCACCTTGAGGCGGCCCGAGTCCACTCCTTTCAGATCGTTCATCTCTTCAGCGGCCGCAGCCAGGTGCCGGTTGATAGTGCGGGCGTGACCTAACATGGCTTCACCAGCCTCAGTGAGATAGATCTTCTTGCCGATCTGCTCAAACAGCGGCAGGCCCACCGAACTTTCCAGTTGCTTGACCTGCATGGATACAGCTGGCTGCGTCAGGTGTAGCTCCTCGGCTGCACGGGTATAGCTGAGGTGTCGGGCAACCGCCTCGAACACCTGCAATTGCCGAAAAGTGATGTGCATCCTGTCTCCTTGATCATCGCCCAGCCGGGGGCGTAAGCAATAAAATAAGTATAAACTTATTTTAAAAATAAAATAAATTTGCTTAACCTGATGCATCAGCTCCCGTATAGTGCGCCGATTGAATTAAGGTTGTCCGGAATCTGGCACCGCTTACGGCCAGCCGGACGGGAGAATAACCATGTCCACCCGCCATCCCGTGATTGCGGTTACCGGCTCCTCCGGGGCTGGAACCAGTAGCGTCAAGGTCGCGTTCGAGCACATCTTTCGCCGCGAACAGGTGCAACCATGCATCATTGAGGGCGACAGCTTCCATAAATACGACCGCTATCAAATGCGTGAGGAAGTGACCAAAGCGCAGGCCGCGGGCAAGTACCTGAGTCACTTCGGGCCCGACGGAAACCACTTCGACAAACTCGAGGAGTTGTTTCGCAGTTACGGCGAATCGGGTATGGGTAAACGCCGCTACTACCTGCACAACGAAGAAGAAGCGGCCCCTTACAAGCAGAAGCCAGGCACCTTCACGCCCTGGGAAAATACTCCCGAGGGCGCCGACCTGCTGTTTTACGAGGGCCTGCACGGCGGGGTCGTAAATGGCAAGATTAACGTACCCCAGCACGTGAACCTGCTGGTCGGCGTAGTACCGATTGTCAATCTAGAATGGATTCAGAAAATCCATCGCGACACCGCCAGCCGCGGCTACGAACCCGAGGCGGTGACTGAGACTATTCTGCGGCGTATGTACGATTACGTACACTACATCGCGCCGCAGTTCTCCCGCACCGATATCAATTTCCAGCGTGTTCCCACGGTCGATACCTCTAACCCATTCGTTGCGCGCGATATCCCCACACCGGACGAGAGTTTCGTCGTCATCCGTTTCCGCGATCCGACCAAGTTCAACGTCGATTTCCCCTACCTGCTCGCAATGTTGCACGATTCATTCATTTCCCGGCGCAACACTATCGTCGTTCCGGGCGGCAAGATGGGCCTTGCCATGGAAATCATCCTGGCACCCATCGTCGACAATCTGATCGACAGAAAACGGGAGTTAGACCGCAGCGCCCGACGCACCGACTATTAAATTCGGCAATCTATTGCTGCCTCGAAACACCGCGTCGCCGCGCCACTATCCAGCGCATCCCGGGCAAGCATCGCCCCAGCGGCATGATCTGGCGCCTTGCCAAGATGGTACAGACAGACGGCCGTGCCATAGACCAAGCTCTCGCGCATCGAACCTGGCACACCGGCAAGGGCCTCCAGACCGGCTGTGGCCGCCACAGTCGAAAGATTGTCGACATCGATCGCGGCGGTTAGTTCCCCGCCGACCGGTGCTGCCACCTTCGGTGGCAGCGGCACCGCTCGAACACTGGACTGGATGCCAAACGCCAGCGGCTCAAGGCGTAACTCCTGGTCGAGACCGTCGTCCTGGTAACGGAAGAGTCTTGCCGGCTGGTTGAGCGACGGGATGATGCCGCCTTCCACGCCGCGGATGATCATAGCTGAAGAAAAGCCCGCCTGTCGCGCCAACATGGTGTAAATAGGCGGATACGGTTTGTGCACGTAGCCAGTCATCAGGTGCGTCTGTGTGCGGCCACGAACGGGTGGTAACAGTACGTCCAGCGTGGTCAGGCATGGCCGCTTGACGATACGGCTACGCAGGTCAACGAGGTCGTGCAGGGCGGGACACGACTGGCGCTGGTCGACATAGGCCCAGCCAACGGCCGAGTCTGCCAACTGAGCTGCAGCCTGCCCAGGAGTGAGATCTACCTTGACGCCGGCACTGCGCAGTACCTTGGCATGGGTAATGCCGAACTTCGGCCCGACGGACTCGGCGCCGTTGCTGACCGTGGACACGCCACAGGCGGCAAGCACCGCCGGCAGAAAAGGTGCTGCTGGTAAACCCCGGGTCTGTCCGTCGAAAGGATCGGCAAGGTGGACCACATCCGCCACCGCTGCCTGCACACAGACGCAAGCTTGTAGCAAAGCATCCAGGATGCCGCGATTTTCATCCATGGTTTCGCGCTTCATTCGCAGCGCGATTAGAAAGACCCCAGCCTGCACCGGATCGGCTCGCCCAGCCAGGATATGTGACATGGCAGCATGAGCCTCTTCTATTGACAGATCCTTGCTGAACTCAGGACCTGTTGCAATCTTCTGCAGGCAGGCGTGCATCGCGGCTTCAGCCTGAGCTTGCACGGATGTTGTCATTTGCGAGTCACATTGCGATTGGCAGCGCCCGAGTCTAGCCCTGCTGATTATCTGCCTCCATATCCAATTGGATAGTGTCGGCCAGCTGAATTATTGCTAGGCTTTGATGCGCTAACAACACACCCCGGCAGGGGTTTTTCGACCAACACCGATGAGCGATGATTTCAGCATGGACCTCGCCAGCGGCATTGCCGCTTTCGAGGCCAAACATTTTTCGCGCGCCCTGCAATTGCTTACGCCGCTGGCTGAAGCTGGTGAGGCCGAGGCCCAGTACCGCCTTGCCATCATCTACCAGAACGGCCTGGGGAGTGTGCGCAACGAACCGCTGGCCTATCAATGGATGCAACACGCAGCCGAGCAACAGCACGGCCTGGCCCTGCATGGCCTGGGCTTTATGTACATGGACGGCGACTGCGTAGAACGTGACGACCACAAGGCCGTCCACTGGTTCCAGGCCGCCGCTGACCTCGGACTTGAGGGTTCGATGGTGGCGCTCGCCCAGATGTACGAACAGGGCCGGGGAGTCGAACAGAACGCAGAAAAAGCGCGTCAGTGGTACACACAGGCCGGCTTCTGAATCCCCTCGGTCGGGCACTGCCTGGTTTTAGTTCAACTGAATTCTTTCACCCCAGGGCACATCCGCCCGGCCCTTGACCAACCAGATTACCGGGAAAGCGGGCGGCTCGCCGGGAAAGCGGCCTTGGCCATCGGTGAAATAAACCAGCAGGTCCGGCGCACTGTCGCAGCCCTTGGCCCAGTCGAACACCGGCAAAAAATCCGTGCCACCGCCACCGCTTAAGGTCTCGGGTAAAGACAGCGGCTCCCACGGTTCAAATACCCACGGCGAACCCGGNGCCAGGCAGGCGTCGCAGGCCAACAGGTTGACCCGGGCCCGTACTTGCCCTTTGAGCGCATCNATCTCGCTCACGAACTGGTCGATCTCCTCCTTCGATATGGAGCCACTGGTATCGAGGGCGACCGTCACATCGATCGCGGCATTGCGTAACGANGGCAAGATCGCCTCTCCTTCACGGCGCCCGGGCCGAGCGTAAGTGAAGTCNTCTCGGGCGCGCAGCGCCATGTGTCGCGCCAGCAGGCTACGCCAAGGCAATTGCGGCTGCAGCAGGGTATCGATCATGCGGGCGAGGACACCACCGAGCCGGTCAGCCTGTAANGCCTGCTGCGCCGCACCGGCCAGCCGCTGCCGCCATAGATGCTCCAAGTGCTGGCACTCCGCCGCCGCAAGTGGCGGCGGCCTGCCGCCGGGNCTGTCATCGTGTNCGCCTCCCCTATCGTGGCCACTGTCAGCGTCGCCAGCANGGTCATCGGGGTCATCGTAGAGATGGCGATCGTGGGTCTGCTGAACCGAGTCGTCCTCAAGCAGGGGGTANATCTCCTCCGCACTCATNCCCTCGTAGTCCGCCAGGAACAGCGCCTTGGGCGGCGGNGTCATACCTTCGGCAACCANCAGCGGGTTGATAGCAAAATCACAGGCATTGTCCCAGCGGTGCTTCTCGCGGTGCGCGCGCCGGGCAAAGTGGGCCAANCCACAGTGCAGGGCCTCNTGGGCAAGGGTGAACTCCACCTGGGCCAGACTCAACCCCGCNATGTATTCGGGGTTGTAGTACAACTTGCGCGCATCGGTTGCGATGGTCGGGCACCAGGTAGGGTGCGCGGTTTCAAGCGGCAGTCGTAGCACCAGCGCCCCGAGAAAAGGGCGGTCCAGTATCAGCCGNGTGCGGGCCGCACTCAGCCGGGCCTCAATGTCCTCAGTCACGGCGCTCTAGCGCTGCTCGGGATTCAGTCCTGGGCCAGCATCACGTCCGCGACGTGCCGGGCCCAGTTGGAGAAACCCGGTGCCGAAAAAAGCTCGGCCCCGACAGCCCGGTGCAAATCCGAGACCAACATGACTCCCATCTCCTTCTGGGGAAAATGCCCAGCGTAATCGAGCACCCGAGAATACAGTGCCTGGGTATCCGCCTCAGCATCGANCCGCGCGACCCGGCCAACCAGTGCCGCTGCGACCGCGTACTGCAGATCCAAGTCCTGCGGTACGGTGTTCTCCTTACCGGTCAGAATCGCGTCGATGTCCGGTAACTGGCCCAGGTTCCTGATAAACGCATGCAGTTCGATACCTGCAGCCGGGCCTACGCAGGCCTGTAGCGCCCCCGAAAGCATCTCACCCTCGCGGGCGAACTTCTGCAACGCGCGGTGGGCAAACTCCCACGACCGCGGCGAGGGAAACGCCATCGGGTTGTGCGCTGGATCAAAGTCGAACAGCAAGTCCGGTCGAAAGCGCAAGAAACCGATGATGCGCTGGTCGATGCCGGCACCAAATGCCCATAATACCCAGTCATCTAGGTTGACATCTACCTGGTAATGGCTGAACCGGTTGGCGAGTGGTGCTGGCATGGCATAGGTCACGCCGCGATCACCCTGNCGGTTACCGGCAGCGACGATGGCCCATCCNCCAGGCACCTGNTATTCGCCCAGCCGCCGATCAAGGATCAANTGATAAGCGGCTGCNGAGACGCTCGGCGGGGCCGAGGTAATCTCGTCCAGGAACAAAATGCCACGCGGACCGTGGCGGGCCTCGGTCGGCAGCATCGACGGAACCGCCCATTCAACGCACTCGCCCACCCGGAACGGAATGCCCCGCAGGTCACTAGGCTCGAGTTGCGACAGGCGGATATCAATCAGGGGCAAGTCCTGCCCAGCCGCTGCCCGAGCCACCAGTTGGGACTTGCCGACCCCGGGTGGCCCCCATAGCATGACGGGGGTATGTTGTCCCTGCGCTAGGCTCTGAATCTCCGACTCTAATACCTTCAGGATCTGTAGCGGCCGCATTCTTTCCGTTACCCTCCTTTGCTCATTGTCATGCCTCTGACTGATAGAGTTTATAACAGGCTGGAGTGATGACCGCTCAGGTGGCAATCGATCGCTGCAGCCACTGTATCGCCATCAGGGTATGGCATCCGACCGAGCAGGCAACGCAAAATTGCCGCTCACGGCAGATAGCGACGAATACTGGATGGACTTTTTCCCGGTTTTTCTGAGACTCAAGGACAGCCCCTGCGTAGTGGTAGGCGGCGGCGGCGTGGCTGAACGCAAGGTTGACCTGCTGCTGCGCGCGGACGCCCGTGTCACCGTGGTGGCGCCACAACTGGTCGACAGCCTGCACACATTATGCACTGCTGGCACCATCAGTTGGCTGCAAGCGCAGTTCCAGCCTGATCAGCTCGACAACGCCCGAATGGTGATCGCCGCTACCGATGACCAGGCAGTGAACGTTGCAGTCTCACAAGCAGCACAGGCACGACAACTGCCCGTGAACGTAGTCGACCAACCCAGCCTCTGTACCTTTACCGTGCCATCAATTGTTGACCGCTCTCCGGTCGTAATCGCCATCGGCACTGGCGGCACCTCACCGATACTCGGCCGTCTGCTCCGAGCCCGCCTTGAAACCCTGATACCCGCAGCCTATGGCCGCCTTGCCCGCCTGGCCGGAAACTTCCGTGACCGCGTAAAAGCAGCGCTCAACACGAGTGCCGAACGGCGCGCCTTCTGGGAAGAAGTATTCCAGGGGCCAGTTGCCGAACTCGTCTTTGCGAACAAAAATGATCAGGCTGCGGCGGCACTGTCGCGGATGATCACTAACGCAGGGGATAAAAGTTATGCCCGGGGTGAAGTCTACCTGGTCGGCGCCGGGCCCGGTGACCCGGACCTTCTCACTTTCCGGGCCTTACGTCTCATGCAGAAGGCCGATGTGGTGCTCTACGACCGGCTGGTGGCACCTGCAATCGTCGACCTGGTGCGGCGTGATGCCGAACGCATCTACGTAGGCAAGGAAAAAGCCAATCATGCAATCCCTCAGCGGAACATCAACTGCCTGCTGGTAGAACTTGCGGCAGCGGGCAAGCGGGTACTGCGTCTCAAAGGCGGTGACCCGTTCATATTTGGCCGCGGTGGCGAGGAAATCGAGGGCCTGATGCAGGAGAACATCCCCTTTCAGGTAATTCCCGGCGTCACAGCAGCGGCCGGCTGCGCCTGCTACGCCGGCATCCCGTTGACCCACCGTGATTACGCGCAGTCGTGCATTTTTGTCACCGGTCACCTTCAGAACGGTAGTGTGGATCTCAACTGGGATGCGCTATGCCAGCCCAATCAGACCATCGTCGTCTACATGAGCCTGACCGGGCTTGAGATCATCTGCCGGGAAGCGGTCACCCATGGCCTAGCGGCCACTACCCCAGCTGCACTGATCGAACAGGGCACCACAACTGATCAACGGGTGATCACCGCCACCTTGAATGACCTGTCGACGAAGGTGGCAGATGCCGGCGTTAAGGCGCCNACGTTGCTGATCATCGGTGAGGTGGTGCGATTGCACCACCAGTTGGCCTGGTTCGCACCTGGNCCGCCNGCCACCGGCGTCGCNACCCTGGCAGANCATNACAGNGACGGACANAATTANAGNCCNATGAGCTCTAGCCTGACCGANCTCAACCTGCANGCCCACCAGTTTCTGGGGGAGCGCTATACCGTCTTTCTTGAACAGTTAACGNNGCTCGATGAACCAGCAGCCCGTGATGCTTTCGCCGAGTTACGGGGCTCCCTGGAGCGCCATCGCCTGTTCGAGGACCANCGCGTTCTACCCTGCCTGCAAGCTGGGCAAGACATTACNGCCGAGGAACTGGCCCGAGTAACAGGAGACCACCAGGTGATTGGANATACCCTGGAGCTACTCGAANACTTAGTTGAGGCGATATTCTGCTCTGCCCAGCCCCGCCGGGAACTGGTAGCAAACCTGTCGCGCCTTGGCCGGTTGCAGGGCATCCTCGAACATCACACCGAACGTGAAACCCGCTTTGTGTACCCGGTACTGGACCAGATGCCGGACCGCGAGCTCATCAATCTGCTTGCCGAGGGTCTGTTGGATACTAGCCACTGAGCAATCGCGCTACCAGTGCTACGCGGCATAATGCCGCCATGGCAACGTTCGCGATAATCGGTTATGGCTCGCTGATCTGGGACCTGGACAACCTTGCGCCCTACGTTGAGGGCGAGTGGGACATGTACCAGGGGCCACACCTGCCGCTGGAGTTCTCGTTGATCTCGAAAAAACGTAAGCGGGCACTGGCACTGGCAATCGATCATGTCGATGGACTGCCTTGTCCAACCTGCGTGATTACCAGCCGCCGCCACCTGCTCGAGCATGCAGTCATCGACCTGGCACGAAGGGAACACACAGCAAAACACCAAATCGGCTTTTTTGACCGGGTAAGCGGTGCCAGGCATTCCTGCTCCAGTACAACGCTGCGGACCGTGCAGGATTGGCTCAATCGGTCCTTGTTCGACGGAGTCGTATGGACCGACGGTGAACGCAACTTTGAATCCCTGACCGGGCACGCCTTCAGCCTGCAGGCTGCACTCGATCACCTCCGAGAGTTGTCCGGCGAATCGCTCACAGAGGCTCGTCGCTACATTCACAACACCCCACAGCGGGTCGACACCCCCCTGCGCCGGGCGTTGGNNAACTCACACTGGTGGCATCATGCCGCTGANGANTAAGTCTGNGGGGTAACAGTTGCAAGCCGCGCACCGAGGCAACCCCCACTATACCGGTCGGTTCGCCCCNTCCCCCANTGGGCCGCTGCACTTTGGCTCGCTGGTCGCGGCAGTAGCAAGTTANGCCGACGCACGGCACNANCANGGGGAATGGCTGCTGCGNATCGATGATGTGGATGAGGCTCGCACCGTGGCNGGCGCCGCCGACCACATCATGAAGACTCTGGAGGCTTTTGGCCTCGANTGGGACCNGGCCGTCANCTGGCAGTCACGACGCAAGAACCACTACNTGGCAATCNTCGATCAACTCGTGGCCGTGGGNTTCGCCTACCCTTGTGGCTGTAGCCGCAGCGANATCGAGCGCCTGGGNCGGCGNGGCGCCGCTGGCATGATTTANCCGGGCACNTGCCGGGCAGGCCTNCCGGNCGGCCGGACCAACCGCTCGATTCGCTTGCGCACTCCNNCCCGGTCGATCGTGGTTGACGATCGTTTTTGCGGNCTTNTCGGGCAAAAACTTGCCACAGAGATCGGNGATTTCGTGATTCGCCGTACCGATGGCTTTGCCGCCTACCAGTTGGCNGTGGTGGTCGATGATCAGATCGAGGGCATTACCCACGTGGTCCGAGGTGCTGATCTGCTGGAATCTACCCCAAGGCAGATCTACCTGCAGGAATTGCTCGACTACCCCAATCCGCAATACGGGCACCTGCCACTGGTGTTGGATGCAGGTGGGCAAAAGCTCAGCAAGCAGGACAGCGCCCGGCCAGTCTGCATGGAGGCACCGCTGCCGGCACTCAAAGCCGCTTGGCGGTTTCTCGGCCAAGCAGATCTAGACGAGGGCTGTGCCGACGTTGAGGCTTTCTGGACGGCAGCGATCCCAGCCTGGTCAACGGCAACAATACCGACAAAATCAAGTCACCTGATCCCGTAAAAGGTGTCCGTAACTGACGCAGAGCAGACTAACTGGTCACGCCATTTCGCACCTGCTCCGGCAAAACTGGCATATCTGAAGTCGCTAGAGGCCACGGATACGTGGCGCGCCTCCGCTAGAATGCGCGGCCATGGATCATGAAGAATCACACCTTAAGGGGGTAGCGCTGGTTTTACTCGGTGTCGTACTGCTGAGCCCCGACGCCCTGCTGCTGCGCCTGATAAGTGCAGATCACTGGACTCTGCTGTTTTGGCGCGGGACGCTCTCTGCCCTTAGCTTAGTCACTATC